>JBBQJM010000162.1:0-8336 GCA_038325895.1 Mycobacteriales bacterium | reverse complement strand
CTGGTCAACGGCGACTGGCTGTTCCGCATGCCGACGCTCCACCTCGCCCAGGCGCACGCCGCGTCCGGCGGCCGGACCTACCTCTACGAGCTGACCTGGCCCGCCCCGGGCATGGGCGGCTCGCTCGGCGCCTGCCACGGCCTGGACCTACCGCTCACCTTCGGCAACCTGAGCAGCGGCCAGCCCGCCCTGCTGATCGGCGATCCCCCCTCCGCGGAGGCGGAGACACTGTCGGCAGGGATCCGGGCCGCGTGGACGGCGTTCGCCGCCGACGGTGACCCCGGCTGGCCCTCGTACGACGCCGGGCAGCGGCTCGTCCAGCTCCTCGACACCCGACCGGCCGTCACCGCCTACCCGGAGGAGGCCTCCCGGCTGCTCTGGCAGCAGCACACCTTCCCGGCACTCCCGCTGATCGACCGGTAGCGCCTCCGTTGGGACGACCGCGCCACCGGTCCGGATGACACCGGGACAGATGACACCGGTCGTCAGTGCCGGAGAGGGTGGTAGGCAAGAAGAAGCCCCGCTCCTGGTATCGGAGCGGGGCTGGTCTTCGTCCCAGGCGTTGGGAGCTGTTGTTAGCCGGGTGAAGTTCTGCAGGGCGTCTGCGGCTCGGCCGTTCATTTGTCCGATCGGCGTGATCGGTGGGTCCTGTTGGTACTGAGCGTGGTCCACGTGGGCTTCACGAGGCAGGTGGCTGGCCCGCCTGTATATGGGGGTGGCCCCACTTCTGATACGGGGCTGGGTCCTACTCCGGGCGGGGCGTACCGCCGCGTTGCCCGGTGCCTGCAACATCGGGCGCCAAGTCCGCGGTCGGCGTCGCCGTGCGCGGACCGCCTGAGAGCGTTGCCCTCGCCGCAATGAGACCACGGAGGCGGCATCCATGTCGTCGAACGATTGGTTCTCCCCGGCCGTGGCCACGTCCTGACCTCACTGGTATCCAAAGCGATCTCGCTGACCATCATCATCGGAATCGCCCTGCTCATGGGCTTCCGATCCACCGCAACCCCCACAGCCTGGCTCGCCGCCGCAGGCATCCTCGCCCTGTTCACCCTCGCACTCACCTGGCTCGCGGTCATCCCCGGACTGACCGCGAAAACCATCGACGGCGCCGCCGCGTCCTCCTACCCACTGATCTTCCCGCCATTCATCAGCTCCGCGTTCGTCCCCACCACCACCATGCCGACCCCGGTCCGCGTCTTCGCCGAAAACCAACCCGTCACTGCCATCGTCGAAACCCTCCGCAATCTCCTGAACGGCCAGCCCGTCGGCACCAACATCTGGACCGCACTCGGCTGGTGCACCGCACTCGCGATCATCGCCTACTACTTCGCGATGAAAGCCTACAAACGAGTGCCCGCCGCACGCCGAGCCGCCTTCGCCTAACGCCCCCGGAAATCCAGGGTGCCGATGCCGGTGAGCGCGGACGGGCTTGGTGACGTCTGCCGCCCTGGACGACCACCTGGGGTCGGATCGCCTTTATCGGCCGGGCGGCGTAACCCGGCGGGCGAGCTGCGGGTAATCGATCACCAGGCCGTCCCGGTCGACGTGCAATTCACCCTGAAAAGACCGGTGCAGTCCGATGTACCGGACCACGGCGGTCCCGTCGACCGCAGTTCTCCGCAGCTGGTAGATCTGGTCACTTCGGATCACCCGCAGGCTCGGTACCTCCACCCAGGCCATCACGAACTCCACCTCGGGCCCGGGTTGGGGACCGGGCGCGCCGGCTCGCGGCAGGACCGCCCTGAGCATCGGCATGGTGTTGGTGATCGGGCATAGTCCCAGATCGCAATCGTCGGCGCCGCGCAGGCTCGTCTCGTCGATGATCCCGGGCAGTGTGCCGTCCGTCGCCGACCAGTTCGAGCCATCGATGATGAACGGCAGACCATCAGCGGCCACGGGAATACCGGAGGCCCGTCCCTCGGACCGCCACCGCCCATCGGGCTCCCGGACCAGCGCGAGCTCTCGGTGCCAACCGGTCCCGGCGACCTGCACGTCCAGCGAGCGGGTTACCCAATCCGTGCCGGTGCGCAGCGTGTACTCCAGCCGATACTGCGGCGTTCGACTGGTCCCGGTTGCCGTCAGCCGATCGCGGTCGAGCCGAAGGTCGGCGATGTCAGACCGGTTCTCGTCGTCGACTCCCTGCCAGCCGACCGTCCGCTTCAGCATTGCGCTCCTCCCTACCTGTCGAGACTAGAAGACGGGTCGGGTCCGGCAGATCCGGGGAGCCTGGAGCGAGAGCTCCGCGAACGAGCGAGCTCGCCGGATCCCTCGCGCACCGCACCGGCCCGTCCCAAACCGGTCAGGTATCGAGAAGTGCCACCGCGCGGTTGCCCACTAGCCTGTCGACGGACAGCCGGGAAGACCGGGCCTGGCACGGCAAGAAGGGAGCCCACAATGACCACTATCGAAGGCGAGTCCGCCGGATTCAGCGCGCAGGAGCGTGACGCGATGAAGGCGCGCGCGGCCGAGCTGCGCGCGGAGGGCAAGCAGGGAGCCAAGAAGGCCGATGGACTACAGGCTGTCCTGGACAGCATCGCGTCGATGGCACCGGAGGACCGGGTTCTCGCCGGGCGCGTGCACGTGACGGTGACCACGACCGCCCCCGAACTGTCGCCGAGGACCTGGTACGGCATGCCGGCCTACGCGAACGCGAACGGGAAGGTCGTCGTTGCCTTCAAGAACGCGGGCAAGTTCAGCCTCCGCTACTCGACCCTGGAGTTCCAGGACGCCGCGAACCTCGACGAAGGCGATGTGTGGCCGGTGTCGTTCGCGCTGGTGATGTGGACCGCTGCTGTGGAGAAGAAGGTCGCCGCACTGGTGGCCGCCGCAATCTCCTGACTGGCGGAGGTATCTGGCCGCCGGGAGCGGAGTTCCTCGACCGGGGTGCGACGGGGATGCCGACCGATCTAGAACGCCTCCCGCCGCCCCCTGAGTCCCGGACAGTGCCGCCGAGAAAGCCCAGCACCATCACGACGGCGCTGGCTTCTGCGCGGCAGCGGCGGATTTCGATGCCGTGCTTTTCCGTGGCCTAGTCGATGAGGCCGAGTTCGTAGGCGAGGATGACGGCGGCGACCCGGTTACGCAGGGCCAGTTTGCTGAGGATGGAGCCAACGTGGGTCTTCACCGTGACCTCGGCAATGCCCAGCCTAGCGGCGATCTCGGCGTTGATGAGACCGCGGGCGATCTCCAGGAGCACGTCTCGTTCGCGGGGAGTCAGACTCTGCAATGTCGCCCGTGCGGAGTTGCCTTTCACGTCGGGTAGGCGGTGCGCGTACGTGTCGAGCAGGAGCCTGGTGATGCGGGGGGCGACAACGGCGTGGCCGTCGGCCACGGCGTGGATCGCGCTGACGAGCTCGCTGACGGGGTGTTCTTGAGGAGAAACCCGCTGGCACCGGCCCGCAGGGCGGCGTACGCGTACTCGTCGAGGTCGTAAGTGGTGAGGACCAAAACCCGGCATGCTGACCCGCTGGCCGTGAGTAGGCGGGTGGCCTCGAGTCCGTCCATCTCCGGCTTCCGGATGTCCATGAGCACGACGTCCGGTGCCAAGGTTGAGGCTTGGCGCAGTGCGGCGCGGCCGTTGTCCGCCTCACCGACCACCTCGACGGTGCGCGTCTCCTCCAGAATCATCCGAAATCCCGTGCGGATCAGGGGTAGATCGTCGACGAGCAGGACGCGGACGCTCATGCTCGGTCCTCGCCGGGTTGGCCACGGGGGGAGAGGGGAAGCTCGGCCGCACGTCCCATCCGCCGTGTGGGGCAGGGCAGGCGGTCACGGTGCCACCGAAGGCCCCGGCGCGTTCGTGCATGCCCCGGATGCCGTGACCGTGCGGTTGGGTGCTCGGAGCGGACGCCTCGGCGTGGCCATCATCGTGGACGTGCAAGGTCACCGTGGTCCTCGTGATGGTCACGGTGACGTCAAGACGGGTGGCGCCGCGTGCGTGCTTGAGGGTGTTGGTGGTCGCTTCCTGCGTGATGCGGTAGACCGTCAGCCCGGCCGCTGGGGGAACCGCAGCCGCAGGGCCGGTCACGGTCAGCCCGGCTTCGAGGCTGTCGTTGTGGACCTGCTCGATGAGCACCTCAGGGTTGGCCAGGCCGGGCTGCGGGGTCAGCGGCCCGGTGACGTCACCGCGAAGGACGCCGAGGACGCGCCTGCTGTCGCCGAGGGCCTGTCGGCCGACGTCTGACACGCGCCCCATCGTGGCCGCCGCCTTGCCCGGGTGGGCTGGCACCTTGAGCGCGGCGGCGTCCGCCAGCGTCACCATCACCGACAGGCTGTGCGCGATGATGTCGTGCATCTCCCGCGTGATCTGGGCCCGCTCGCGGACGGCCGCCAGCTTTGCGTGTTGGGTCCGTTCGCGCGCCAGCTGGTCGGCCGCCTCGGTCAGGGCCCGGATGGTCTCGGCGCGATTGCGGACGTAGGCGCCGCACATGAGCGCGGCCAGCACGAAAGCGGACACGATGACGACGACCTCGGCCCACCCGAACCCGTGGGTCGCTTGTAAGGCGGCCGGAACCGTGGCGGCCACGGCGATGATGCAACTGGAAGAAGCCGAGGAGGGCCGGGGCCGGGTCGGCGGCAGTGCTGAGGTTGCCAGCCGTCACCACACCGAAGAACGCGACGACGCCATGACCGCGCCGACCGCCGTCACCTGCAGGTGGCGGCCACGTTGCGGCGCAACGGACCTTCGGGCCCGTCGCCGCCACAGAAGGATCGCCGTCACCAGCAGGCCTACGGTCACCACGGCTCCAAGGCCGGCCATGGTCAGGTGATAAACGGTCAAGTCGTGAACGAGCGCCTCCAGCACCGGGGGGCGAGCGTCGCTGGCCAGATCGCGTCGGACCTGCGTGATCGTCTCAGCGAGTGCGGGGTCTGGCATCGCGATGGGAAGGAGCCCCGGTGCTGACGATAAGGGAGCGATGGCCCCTTGTAGGTTCAGCCACGCACCCTGTTCTGGCCGATCGTGTGTACGGTCGCGCTGGGAACCGACGCCGCGCTGCCAGCGAACCGATGAGCAGAACGCTCAACACCACGTACATGCTCAGCCGCGGGTCGGGAACACGACCGGCCGGTCGGGCCGCCCGCGCGATGCGGAGGTCCGGGCCCTTGGGCCAAACGGCCCGCGCGGTCGCAACCCCTGGGATCCATCGGCTCCTGAGATCTCGTGACCGATGACACTCGGCACGTAGAGGTCAACCTCAGCAGCTTTGTCCAGATCGCCTTCGGCCCGCAGGGGATCCTGTCCTGGTCTCCTCATGGTGCGGGAGATTCGACGAGCGCTCACAGGTGGCGTCGACGGTCGGCTGGCTGTTTGCGCAGCATGAGTCGCGTGTGTCCGCGTGATGTTTTCGCCGCCGATTATCGTGATTGCTGGGCAGATGCGATGCTATTACGCCAGATCGTGTCCTTCGGAGACTACTGAGCTGCCGCGGCATACATTGCAAAGGTTTGAGAAACGATCTTGCCGTTGTTCACGACAAATGTGTCGGTGCCCATAGGGATATCATCGCCCACCCGCCAGGTGATGTAGGCAATGTCCCGGGCGACTCGCAGGCTGGTGAGCGCGAACCGATCGATGGCTTCTGCGGGCAGAGACGCGATGAAGTCCCTGAAGAAGCCGGAGATCTCGCGCTTCCCGCGGTAGATCTTGGCCTCGCTGTAGAAATGCGCATCTTCGTCATAGTCATTCACTATCGCGGCAACACCCTTCTGTTGGAGAAAGGCCTGCAGGTGGTTGCGAACAACGGTTTCGGTGGCAGCTGATGCAGTGGTCATGGCACATCTCCTGGGGTAGGGACGGGTGGGGGTCGAGTGCGTGGGAGGGCGCATCAGCGAGGGCTGCGCCTAGGATCTGGATTCCAACGTGATGTTGAACGGGGTTTCGGTTGCCCGGCGCACGTGGCTGAACCGATCGTGGACGCGCCGTACCCGCAGCCGACATCGGCGACTGCCGCGCCTGTCGTCCCCCGCCTGCCCGACCAAGGCCTCAAGCCTGCATCGTCCAGGGTCAAGATGTTCGTTGTTGTCATTCGTGTCTCCGCTCGTTGGTGCAGGTCCACGATCGACCTCGGGTGAATGCCTCTCACCGAGGATGCTGGACCTGCGGCGTGGCAACGAGTGACGATGTCGTACCGCCGCAAATCGCCTCGCAGCGGCCGGGATTCGGGATGAATCGGACCAATTGCCATGACGACCCGGTGCGCGACGGAGCCTCGGCAGTACAGCTTTCGTACTACCGGGTGGTGCCTTTCGGGAGCACGATGGCCTGATGAACCGCAGGGACTACTGCCCGATCGCCGCGAGCGTCGAGGTGTTGGGGGACCGCTGGACCCCGCTGATCATCCGCGAGGTGATGGTCGGTGCCGGCGGCTTCAACGAGATCCATCGTGGGATCCCCCGAGTGAGTCGCACCCTGCTCGCGCAGCGACTGCGGGAGCTTGAGCGACGCGGGCTGATGAGGCATGACCCGGGCCGACCGGGCCGCCCGGGCGTCTATGCCTTGACGGCGGCCGGTCAGGCGCTCACCCCGATCGTGTGGGCGATGGGCGCCTGGGCGGCGGAATGGATGTTCGGGGACCCGAACGACGAGGATTGCGATGGTCTGACGCTGATCTGGCGGGCGCATCAAGTTGCCATCCCAGCCAAGCTGCCCGAGACCCGCACCGTCGTGCACGTCGTGCTCACCGGGTCAGGCGGGGCCCAAGGCTGGCTCGATATCCAACGCCCGGGCATCACGGTCTGCAAGGACGACCAAGGCCTGGCAGTCGATCTCGCTCTCGAGGCCGACACCGCACAGATGCACCGCTGGCTCGTCGGGCTGGTGCCCTTCCGCGACCTGGTCGCCAACGGGAATGCCCGATTCCTTGGTCCGAGTCGCTTGGCCAAGGCTTTCCCCACCTGGTTCGACACCACACTCTTCGCCGGCAGCCTGCAGCGGGCAGGGCAACGCGGTTTCCGCGACGCATTGACCGCCTGACCGGCCGTCCCTCCACAACATTGGGCAAAATGGCCTCGTCCACCGCGTCGGTGGTCACTGAGTCACCCGACCGCACGAGCAGCAGCGTCAGCACCGCCGCCAGCGCTCCGCCGACTGGCCGGAGGTCGCCCGACCGTTCCAGCAGCAACGACCCGAGATCGTGGATCGCAGCGCGGGCTCGTCCGAGCCGGACATCGTCACCGATCCACTCCAGCAGATCCGCGGGCTCGCGGACCGCGAGGGCGCAACGGCTTGACCGGTCCGCTCGGCCAGTCGACCGACAGTCCTCTGGTTCCACCAGCCCACTTGAGGCCGCGGCCCACGTCGACCGCACCAGTTCACGCCGATCCACCTGCGCCAGCAGCGAAATCGCCGACAGGGGGTCAGCGGATCTCACGCGGTCACTGTCGTGATCGTTATCGTCAGGCAAGGATCGGCCGTGGGATTCGCAGGCTTCGCTCCTGGGCGTGCCTGGTCGCGCGCAACCCCGGTGTTGGGCGGATGCAAGTGAAAGAAGGTCCGGCGATGATCCTCCCGAAGGTCCGAGACTCTCGCTTCGTGACGATCCGCCGCGGTGGGTCCCTCACCGATCCGGATCACCATCTCCTGGCTCTGTGGGCAGCTTCATGCGCGGAGCACGTTCTTGATCTGTTCGAGTCGGCACAGCCTGAGGACCCCCGCCCCCGTCGGGCGATCGAGTATGCCCGCGAATGGGTGCGCGGGGAGGTCACGATGATGCAGGCTCGCGCGGCGGGCGGCCATGCGATGGGCGCGGCCAGAGACCTGCGCGGAGCGGCGCGCCATGCCGCCTACGCCGCGGGCCAGGCCGGGGCTGTCGCGCACGTCGCCGCGCACGAACTCGGGGCGGCCGCCTACGCGATCAAGGCCGCTCGGGCCGCCGCACCAGACGGTGACGGAGAGGCGGCAGGGCGCCTTGAGTGCCGCTGGCAGCGGGACCAGCTGCCGCAGGCAATTCGCGATTTCGTACTTGACGACCAGCGGTTGCGAAACGCGATCTGCTGGTCAGTGTTCGACTGCTGAGCGCGCCGTTGCGCCAGCCCAGGCAAGCGCGTCGGGCGGACGCCGCGAGCTGACTCCTTGGGCTCAAGCTCCCCTTCAGGGCTGACGCAGGCGACGTAGGCGCTGTGGGCAAGCAGGTTCCACCAATGGTGATCAGCACCGACTTCGATTGCGACCCGACGCATCTTCGGCGGCAGCAGCGGCTGCAGTCCGGCGGCCACGCGGCCCCGAGCGGCGGTCATGACCCCGGTGTCGCCAGCACAGCGATGCGGCTCGAGGCACGGGGACCACCTGTGCGCATGCGGGGATGCCTCGATGTGGCGTGGTGGCATCTGCAGATCCG
>JBBQJM010000161.1:0-8356 GCA_038325895.1 Mycobacteriales bacterium | reverse complement strand
GAAAGGGGGGATCGATGGACGCGCCACCACCCGGTGCCAGTGTTCAGACGGGCACGGATCGGGACCTCATCGAGAGCCTGCGCTCGGGCGATGAGGCGACCTTCGCTCGGCTCGTACGCGCGTGGTCGCCGGCAATGCTCCGGCTCGCCCGGACCTTCGTGTCGACCAACCAGTCGGCCGAGGATGCGGTGCAGGACGCCTGGCTGGGCATGCTGAACGGGCTGGATCGCTTCGAGGGCCGCGCCTCCCTGCGCACCTGGACGTTCTCCATCCTGGTCAACCGAGCCAAGTCC
Organism: Mycobacteriales bacterium; assembly: GCA_038325895.1. Lineage (GTDB taxonomy): Bacteria > Actinomycetota > Actinomycetes > Mycobacteriales > Nakamurellaceae > Nakamurella. The sequence goes on along the minus strand of JBBQJM010000161.1, from coordinate 8,063 downwards.
CGCGGCGTCCGGGAAAGTCGAACCGTGGTCGATCTGCGGGTGGCCGAGGACGACGGAACCAGCCGACCGACGGTCGATCCGGAACGCTTCCGGGGGTCTGACGACCGATACCCGGGCGGGTGGACACCTGATGGTGTGCCCCAACCGTGGCATCAACCCGAAAAGCGGGCGGTCGCGCAGGAGACTCTCGGACTCATCGAGCACGCACTGGGTGACCTGCCCGCCCGGCAGCGACTTGTCGTCACGATGCGCGACGTGCAGGGCTTCAGTGCCGACGAAGTGTGCGACCTGCTCGACCTCTCGCCGGGCAATCAACGCATGCTGCTGCACCGTGGCCGGGGCGCCCTGCGCGCCGCGTTGGAGGAGTACTACCGTGCCTGACCGAGCACACCCCGCTGGGTGTCACCGCGATCTTGTAACGCCGCAGCCGTTTGCAGGACTCACCACTAGAAAGGTCCATCGGTGCGACCATCGTGCCGAGTGCAGTCCGCTCGCAGCGACTCAGGCAGGGAGTGACCGGTGACCGCCACGCACGCGCTCAGCTGCCGCGAAATCGTCGAACTGGTGACCGACTACCTCGAAGGCGACCTCGACGCCGACACCACCACCGCACTCGAAACGCACCTCGACCTGTGCCCCGGTTGCGCGCGGTACGTGGAACAGATCCGCGAAACCGTCGCCACGCTCGGCGATGTCAGCTCGGACAACCTGTCCGCCGAAGCGCAGGCAGGCCTGCTCGAGGCGTTCCTGGACTTTCGGCGCCCGGTGACCGACCAGCCCGACAACATCTGAAACCATCAGGCCGGATGACTCCCGTCCGGGCCCGTCACCCAATCGACACCGCTGACCTGAGGACTATCCCGGTGTCCCGGCCCGGATACCGGCGCTCGGCCTTGCCTGTGAGGTGCGCATCTCGGCGGTGTGCCGTGCCCCTCGCATCTGCGCCGCGCGGCGGTCATGGGAAAATCGGACGTGCCCAAGCGCCGCTACGAGACCCTTCTGCCAGCGGAGTCTAACGACGGGCGGCTTGTCGCCCGACGCCTGTCCGCTGTGTATCCCGGATTCAGGTCGGCGGTCTCCGACACCTTCGGTGCGTTCACCTTCCGCGCGGGGCGTCGCCCTGGGTAGCTGGACCGCGGCCGGCATGCGGTACGACGATCGCCTGTTCCTGCTGAGTATCGACGTGGAGGACACCGGCTAGCACCACGCGCATGGATTGCCACTTCAAGTCGCACCTGCTCGAGCGGTTCCAGCAGCTCGAGATCTATGTGACGAGTTATCCGGTCGACCTGCACTGACCGGCGCCGCGCGAGAATCCGGGCCTCCCGGAGGTCTCGGGGAAAAGTCCCCACGAGCACCTGACCGGCAGCTGCAGGTGGGTTCACACCATGCGGCTGGTGGACCGACGACCGCGACTGGCTCCCCGTTTCCATGTGCGGGAGCGCCTGACGATCCCGATGGGGGGAATCAAATCCGGCGCCGCTGACGCGCCACTCCACCCGCGACACGCTCCGCCGAGTCGCCACTTTCGGTCCCGCGCGGCCCCGCGAAGGGGCCGAAATTGGCGACTCGACTGCGCGGACGCCACTCTTCGGCGGCGCGCCGATGCTGCTCGGGCCAGCCGCTGCAGCAGGCCCGGACTCACCTGCCAGGATCCAGGCCCGCGGGCTGGCGGCACGGCTTTCTGGTCATCCTGGTTGATCACCACGCGATCCACGCGGCGAGGTCAGTCCGAGCCAGGTCACCCTCACTGGGCGATGGGCCCAACGGGCTTGGGCAGGCCAAATCGTATTGACAAGCGTCGATGAGACGCGTTCTATCGATCAGTATCGATGGATTTGGTGGTAGTGCACAGGGGTCGGGTTCACCGCTTCGGAGTTGCCCTTGCTCGGCATTCGATCTCGCTGGAACCGCGATAAGGCGATGACGCGGGCCTGGCGCCCAGACCCGGACGGCTGGATGCGGGGGTTCTGTGGAAGAGATCGACATGATCGTGGCAGGCGGTGGTCAGGCCGGGTTGGCCACCGCACACCTGGCTCGCCGCGCTGGGCGCCGGCCTGTGCTGTTGGAGGCGAACGATGAGCCGTTGGGATCGTGGCCGCGGTATTACGACAGTCTCCGGTTGTTCTCCCCGGCCAGGTTCTCGGCGTTACCGGGTCTGGCCTTTCCCGGTGACCCCGAGCGCTACCCGGCACGGGACGAGGTCGTTGGCTACCTCCGCAGCTACCGGGCCGGGCTGGATGTCGACATCCGCACAAAGCAGGCCGTGCGGACTGTCATCGCCGAGTCCGGTGACGGTGGCTTCCGAGTCACCACCGCCGCCGGCACCACGCTGACCACGCGGACGCTGATCGCCGCAACCGGCTGGTTCGGTGCCCCGCACGTCCCCGCACTGCCCGGGACCTTCCGCGGTCGGGTGCTGCATTCCGCCGACTACCGTTGCCCAGCACCGTTTGCCGGGCAGCGGGTGGTCGTGGTGGGTGGGGGGAACTCCGCGGTGCAGATCGCCGTCGACCTGGCAGGCTCTGCCCGGGTCAGCTTGGTCACCCGTGCGGCCTTGCGGTGGGCGCCGCAACGTCCGCTCGGGCGCGACATCCACTGGTGGCTGGCCCGGACCGGCCTGGATGGTGCACCGATCGGGCCACGGCTGGCCGGACGGGGCTCGCCCGTGCTGGACGCCGGCCGGTACCGGCGGGCCGTCGCCGCCGGACGGCCGGACCACCGGCCGATGTTCACCACCGCCGACGACACCCAGGTCCGGTGGGCTGACGGCCGCATCGAAGACATTGACACGATCATCCTGGCCACTGGCTACCGGCCGAATCTGTCGTACCTGCGTGCCCTCGGCGCGCTCGATGCGCAGGGCCGGCCTCATCACCGGCGTGGTCTGTCGACGACCGCCCCCGGCTTGGCGTTTGTGGGTCTCGAATACCAACGCAGCATTTCCTCGGCCACCCTGCGCGGCGTAGGCCGCGACGCGGAATTCGTACTTCGTGGGATGGAATTCGGCCAGCCCAGACCGGCCTTCATCCGGCCGTGAGGCACCGACACCGCGCATGGAATTGGTGGGGACAGAATTTCCGATCAGCAACGTGCCTCCGGCCTACGCCCACGGCGCCAGTGGCGTTGAGGGCCCGGTCCCATCTATCAGCAGGTCGGCGATCCGGTGAAACCCCCATGCGCGGCGTCGTTCTCGCGGGTGACACGGTGACCCAAACCCCCGTGTCGAAGAGCCCGCTCTGCGAGCGCAGTGCTCAACACCTGCGCGGCTCATGGTGGTGGCCTCCTGGCCGGATCCCCTGGTGTGGTAGCGCGGTTGTCGATGGATCGGGCGGGTGGCGGGTCAGCTGGCGGTGACGTTGAGTTCGGCGAGGAGTCGGTGCACTCGGCGTTCGATGTCGTCGCGGATGGGTCGGACGTTGTCCACGTCCAAGCCTGCGGGGTCGTCGAGAACCCATTCCTCGTAGCGTTTGCCGGGGAACACGGGGCAGGCGTCGCCGCAGCCCATGGTGATGACGACGTCGGCGGCGCGGACGATCTCGTCGGTCCAGGGTTTGGGGTATTCCCCGGAGATGTCGATGCCGCATTCCTGCATGGCGGCGATCGCGGCCGGGTTGACGGTATTCCCGGGTTCGGACCCGCCGGACCAGGCCACCGCCCGGTCGCCGGCGAGTTGCTGGAAGAAGCCCAGGGCCATTTGGGAGCGGCCGGCGTTATGGGTGCACAGGAACAGGACGGTGGGTGTGCCGTCGTGGGACAGGCCTTCGACCTTGGCCAGGGCGCGGAGCCGTTGCCGGGCGAACCGTTCGGCCAGCAGGGGGAGGAAGTTGGGGACGGCGGCGCGGCCGGCGAACTGGTCGTAGGAGGAGTGCAGGAACCGTTCGATGGTTTCCGGGCCGAAGACGTCGGTGAATTCGTCGCGCAGGTTGGCTGCCGCGGTCCGGAGCGCGAGCTGCTGGTCGATGGACAGGTCCTGTTGGCGGTAGGTGGTTTCGGTCATCGGTTCTCCTGGATGGTGCTGTCGTGGACGGCGGGGGCGAGCCGGGTGATGCGTCCGGTGAGGTCTTCGACGGCGTGGTCGAACGCGTCGTCGTCGCCGGCGGAGACGGGGTCGGCGACCGACCAGTGCATCCGGGTGGGTTCGGTGCCCAATTCTTCGTGGACCCGGTCGCAGACAGCGATCACGAAATCACCTGGGCGCACGACGTCGGTCAGTTGCCGGGGGGTGTGCGGGTGGAACGGCAGGTGATGTCGGCGCGCGGCCCTGACTGCGCCAGGGTGGACGCGGGCCGCAGGGTGGGTACCCGCGGACGTTGCGGGGACCGGGCTGTGGCGGGTCCACAGTGCCGCGGCGAGTTGGGAGCGGGCGGAGTTCTGGCTGCAAACGAACACCACCCGCGTCGCGTCGCGGGTGGGGGCGGGCCCGAGGATGTTCAACGCGTCCGGCAGCAGGTGCAGGTAGGAGCGGCGCCGGTCGCCTTCGGAGCGGCTGCGGGTGATGATCCCGGCGCTTTCCAGGACGCCGAGGTGGTGGGCCAGCAGGTTCGACGGCCTACCCAGCAGCGTCCGCACCTCTGACGGGGACTTGTCACCCAGCGCGAGCGCGTCGACCACGGCGAGCCGGGCGGGGTCGGCCAGCGCGCTGTGCACCGCGACGCGGCGCAGCAGATCCGAAGTCAGCTCAATGGACATTGACTCAATGATGCCTGATCGATCAGCGTCGGTCAACGTGTTCCGGCCGACCCGAAGGTAGGCGGCGTCGTCGGAGCGGTTCGGTGGGGTGGCGGTCCAGGTTTGGGCGGCGACCTGGGCGGCGTCCCAGGGGCTGCCCAAGGGCGGGCTGTGGGACAGGTCGAGATCGCAGACACGCCGCGGGCGTCCCCGATCTCCACGCTGGCGATCGAGGACCTGATCAGCGAGTTGAAGTCCACCTACACGACCGTGATCGTCACCCACCACATGCAGCAGGCCGCGCGGGTGTCGGACCGCACCGCGTTCTTCAACTTCGCCGGCGTCAGGCAGCCGGGTCGGCTCATCGAATACGACGACACCGCGAAGATCTTCTCCAACCCGACCGAGAAGGCCACCGAGGACTACATCTCCGGCCGTTTCGGATAACCACCCGGCACCGCAAAGAACCGGGTGTCGGATCGCGTGGGTCGCCGGCGAGTCTGCCAGCCCGGCGGAGCCGGGTTTGCTGGATTACCGGACGGTGGGCTTGACGGCGCGGACGATGGCGCCGTGCATCCCGGGGGCGGCTTCGTGGGTGAACATCACGTCGGGGTCGACGAACCCGGCGGCGGTCAGGCCGTCGAGGTATTCCGTGCGGGACAGGGCGCCGGCGATGCAGCCGACGTGGGAGCCGCGCGCGGCCCGGTCCGCGGGGGTCAGGTGGTCCTCGGCGACGACATCGGAGATGCCCAGCCGCCCGCCGGGTGCCAGGACCCGGAACATCTCGGCGATGACGGCGGGTTTGTCGGTGGACAGGTTGATCACACAGTTGGAGATCACGACGTCGATCGACGCGTCGGGTAGCGGGATGTCCTCGATGTGTCCCTTGACAAATTCCACGTTGCTGGCGCCGGCCTTGGCGGCGTTGGATCGGGCGAGTTCGAGCATCTCGTCGGTCATGTCCAGGCCGTAGGCGAACCCGGTCGGGCCGACCCGGCGGGCGGAGAGCAGCACGTCGATGCCGCCGCCGGAGCCCAGGTCAAGGACCCGCTCCCCGTCCCGCAGCTCGGCCACCGCAAGCGGGTTCCCGCACCCCAGGGACGCCAGTACCGCCTCCTCGGGCAGTCCATCGGTCTGGCCAGGGGTGTACAGGGCGGCGCCGAAGACGTCGCTCTCGTCGGTGTCGCTGACCGCGCTGAGCGCGTCGGCCGGGCCGCAACAGCTGGCCTGGCTACCGTCCGACGGTCCGCAGCAACTGGACTGGCTACCGTCCGATGGTCCGCAGCAACTGGTCGCCGAACCGGACACGACAGACAACGCGGCTGCGGCGTAGCGCTCGCGGACGTGCTCGCGGATCTCCTGGTCTGAGGTCGTCATACCCACATCCTGACATAGACAAACATCGATGTCCTGCCATCGTGAACTGCTCATCGACGGTTGTCAATGCGCCGGGCATACTGGTGTCATGACCCGCGCGGGATTGCCTCTGGTGAATGTGGCGTGCTGCGCTCCGCTGGTCCGTGAGCCGCTGGACGCGGACGCGGCAACGGATCTCGCGCAGACGTTGAAGGCCATCGCCGACCCGGCCCGGTTGCGGCTGCTGTCGCTGATCGCCGCCCACGAGGGCGGCGAGGCGTGTGTCTGTGACCTGACCGAGCCGTTGGGGTTGACCCAGCCGACCGTGTCCCACCATCTGAAGGTGCTGGTCGACGCGGGGCTGCTGCACCGCGACAAGCGTGGGGTCTGGGCGTACTTCACCCTGGTGCCCGGTGCGCTGGACTCGCTCGCCAACGTGCTGAGCAGCCGAGGAATGGCCGTTCCGGCTGGATGACTGCGCGTCGGGAACAGCGCGCCGGACGAGACCCACAGCGGCCCCGGTGCGTGGGTCGGGCCGTTATCCGGAAGCGGCGTCGGGTCGCCTCTAGCTAGTGGACTGCGGCGGCGGGGCTGCGGGAGCCGTGCGCGGGTGCGGTGTCGCCGAGCTTCAGCAGGGCGTCGATGCCGACGGGTTCGTCGTGCTCGATGGGTACCAGCGCGATCCGGTGGGCGTGCCGGTGACGGACCTGGCCGATCTGCTGCAGTTCGTGCCCGGCGCGTTGCCGTAGCAGCGGTGACGTCGTGTCGGCGGCGGTGAGGCTGTTGTTGATCACCCAGGCCCACGGCTCGATGCCGGCGCGGAGCAGGTCGGCCTGCAGCGCCTCCGCTTCCAGTACCGGGGTGGTCTCCGCCAGCGTCACGATGATGACCTTGGTTTGTGCCCGGTCCTGCAGCTGCATCATCGGGGTGCGGACGTGCATGGTCGGGGCGAGGTGCCGGGTGGCCTCCCGGTGGTAGGCGCCGGTCGCGTCGAGCAGCAGCAGGGTGTGGCCGGTCGGAGCGGTGTCCATCACCACGAACGAGCTCCGGGCCTCCCGGATGGTCCGCGAGAATGCCTGGAAGACAGCGATTTCCTCGGTGCACGGGGATCGGAGGTCCTCCTCCAGGGCGGCGCGGCCCTGGGCGTCGAGGTCGGCGCCTTTGGTGGCCATGACGTGGTCGCTGTACCGGGCGATCTCCACCCGGGGGTCGATACGGCTGACCTGCAGGGTGTTCAGCGAACCGGCCAGGGTGTCGGTCAGGTGGGCCGCGGGATCCGAGGTGGTCAGGTGCACCGGCAGGCCCCGCTCGGCCAGCGCGACGGCTACCGCCGCGGCGATGGTGGTCTTCCCGACCCCGCCCTTGCCCATCATCATCACCAGACCGTGCCCGGCTGCGGCGATCTCATCGACCAGCGTGGAGAGCCGGGGCAGGTCGACCGCCTCGGCTGGGACGGCGTCGTCGACCGTAGACGCAATGTCGGTGTCCAGCAGCGTGCTCAGGGCGTCGATGCCCATCAGCTCCGGCCCGCGCAGGGGCACCAGGTCCACCGGTAGGGCCTTGAGGGTCTCCGGCATCGCGGCCAGCGCCGCCTGTTCGCGGCGGCGCAGGGCCGCGGCGAGAGCGTCGGCGGCTGCTTCGTTCTCGGGCATGAGGCCGTTGACGACCAGATGCTGCCGCGCGAGTCCGATGACGGCGAGTTCGTCGTGGGTGCGGGCGGCCTCGTCCAGGGCGCTGGTGTTGGCGCGGGCGACCAGCACCAGCCGGGTCCGGGTCGGGTCGGACAGTTCGGTGAGTGCGTCGGCGTACCGCTGGCGTTGTTTCTCCAGCCCGGCCAACGGTCCCAGGCAGGAGGACCCCTCGGGGTTGGTGTCGATGAACCCGCTCCACGCGCCGGGCAGTTGCAGCAACCGGATGGTGTGCCCGGTGGGCGCCGTGTCGAAGACGATGTGGTCGTAGTCGCCGGCCAGGGCAGGGTCGGTGAGCAGCGCGGTGAACTCGTCGAACGCGGCGATCTCGGTGGTGCACGCCCCGGA
>JBBQJM010000160.1:0-8369 GCA_038325895.1 Mycobacteriales bacterium | reverse complement strand
GTCCCGCTCGGGATCGGGTCCCACCTGCGCGGTTGGGGTGTGCCCGAAGACCGGATCGTCGAACTCGACTGGGACGAGCAGCACGTGCTGGGCGAGCTGACCCTGACCTGCACCGAGTCCCGGCACTTTTCCGGTCGCGGTCTCAAGCGCAACCCGACGTTGTGGTGCTCGTGGTCCATTGCCGGCCCGCGGCACCGGGTCTATTTCGGCGGGGACACCGGTTACACCGCGGCGTTCGCGGAGATCCGCAAGCGGTACGGCCCGTTCGACGTCACCGTGCTGCCCATCGGCGCCTACGGCGACCAATGGCCGGACATCCACCTCAACCCCGAAGAGGCGGTGGCCGCACACCGGGATCTCGGCGGCGGGTTGTTCCTCCCGATCCATTGGGCGACTTTCGACCTGGCGCTGCATTCCTGGGCCGAACCCGTCGAGCGGCTCCTCACCGCGGCCGGGTCAGCGAAGATCGCCGTGCCGCGGCCCGGTGAGCGAGTGCTCGGTGACGAGCCAGCCAGCCCCGACGGGTGGTGGCGCCGCCTGAGCTGAGGTCGGATCACCAGATCTGCACCCGATCCGCCGGATCCAGCCACAGCCCGTCGCCCGGTCCGACCTCGAAGGCCTGGTGGAACTCGTCGAGGTTCCGCACCACCTGATTGCACCGGAATTCCGCCGGTGAGTGCGGATCCAGCGCCAGCAGCCGCAGCACCTCGGCGTCCCGGATCTTGGTCTGCCAGACCCGCGCCCAGGACAGGAAGAACCGCTGGGTGCCGGTGAGCCCGTCGACCACCTCCGGTTCGGCGCCGTTCAGCGAGATCCGCCAAGCCTGATAGGCGATGCCAAGACCGCCCAGGTCGCCGATGTTCTCGCCGACCGTCAGCGCGCCGTTCACCTGGTTGCCGGGCGTCTGCGCGGGTTCGAGCACGTCATACTGCGCGATCAGTTTCTTCGTCAGCTGGTCGAACGCCTTCCGGTCGGCGGGAGTCCACCAGTCGCGCAGTGCCCCGCGGCCGTCGTACTTCGACCCCTGGTCGTCGAATCCGTGGCCGATTTCGTGCCCGATGACGGCGCCGATCGCTCCGTAGTTGACCGCGTCGTCGCCCTCGGGGTCGAAGAACGGCGGCTGCAGGATCGCGGCCGGGAAGACGATCTCGTTCATTCCGGGGTTGTAGTAGGCGTTCACGGTCTGCGGCGTCATGAACCACTCGTCGCGATCGACCGGTGTGCCGATCTTCGCCAGCTCCCGCTCGAGCTCGAAAGCGGCTGCGCGGCGGGCATTTCCGGCCAGATCATCGGCGCTGACGGCCAGCCCCCCGTAGTCGCGCCAGCGCTTCGGGTAGCCGATCTTCGGGGTGAACGCGGCGAGCTTGTCCAGCGCGCGGGCCTTGGTTTCCTCGCTCATCCACGGCAGGTCGACGACGTTGACCCGGTAGGCCTCCAGTAGGTTCGCCACCAGCTGGTCCATCCGGGCCTTCGCGGCGGGCGGGAAATGACGCTCGACGTACAACCGGCCGAGGGCTTCGCCGGCCGCCATCTCGACGAACCCCACGCCGCGCTTCCACCGCTCACGTAGCTGCGGGGTGCCGGACAGGGTTCGTCCGTAGAAGTCGAAGTTCAGCTCGACCAGCGCAGCCGGCCCGAACGGTGCCGCCGACCGGATGACGTGCCAGGTCAACCAGTCCCGCCAGGCCTCGATGCGGTCGTCGGCGAGCAGCGCGGCCAGCGCGGACAGAAACTCGGGCTGCCGGATGACGGTCTGGTCGAGCAGCGTTGCCGGTCCCGCCAAGCCGGACAACCACGCGTCCCACAGCGGGGCCGGAAGGAGCGCGTCCAGCCCGGCCCGGTCCTTAGGGTTGTAGGTCTGCGTACTGTCCCGGGAGCGCACCCGATCCCAGTGGCCGGCGGCGAGTTCGGCCTCCAGCGCGATCACCCGCGCCGCGCGGGCCTGCGGGTCGGACACGCCGGCCAGCTCCAGCATGGCCGGAACGACGTCGGCGTAGGCGGCGCGGATCGGCGCGTGCTGCTCGCCGGAGTAATACGACTCGTCGGGCAGCCCGAGACCACCCTGATAGATGTTCAGCACGTAGCAATCCGGGTCGGCCGGATCCGAATCGATGTTGATGGCGAAGGCGCCGCCGATCCCGTCGCGCTGCAGCCGACCCAGCAGCCGCAGCAGACTCTCGACGTCGGTGACGCCGGCGACGAGTGCGAGCTGTTCCCGGATCGGGGCGGTGCCCAGCCGCTCCACCGTGTCGGTGTCCATGAAGCTGCTATACAGGTCGCCGATCAGTTGCTCCGGTGATCCGGCCGGGGTACCGTCCGCGGCCAACGCCGCCGCTTCTTCGACGATCACCTTGCTGTTCGCCTCGGCCGCATCCCGCAGCCGGTAGAACGCCCCGTCCATCGAGCGGTCGTCCGGGATGACGGCCTGCGCCAGCCACCCGCCGTTGACGTGCAGGAACAGGTCGTCCTGCACCCTTGCCGTGCTATCTGGGATGCCGTCGGCGGACGGTTCGGAATTCTCGGCGGACCTCTCGGTGGACACGGCTGTCATGCGGACTCCTTCGGATCGATTTCCGCACACGACGCTACCTGCGGCGCCCGACGGCTCCGATTTCCGGTCGCGTGTTGTCCGGGCCCGCCGTGTCCGATCGCTAGCTAGGTCGGGAAGGCCTCGACTGGTCGCGGACTCTGGTGATCAGCCTTCGTGCCCGGCCGTCGACGTGGCAACGGTGTCGGGGCTCCACGCCGGATCGCGTCCACTCAGACCGATCGCCCGGTCCAGCAGCGGCGCCGCGTCGGGCAGGTACCACCGGTCCGAAAATGGGTGCCCGCTGCGCCGGTTCGGTGGATGCCGCCAGCAATTCATAGCAACGCCGCACCACGGACTCGGCCGGGTCGAACGCCTGCCCGGCACGGTGTCGGTCCGGTCAGCTGGTCGTCGGCGATACCGGGCAGCAATTCCGCGACCGCCTGGGCGGCCGGCTGGAGGTCATAGCCGGCTGGATCGCCTACGACCAGACCCGCGGTGGCAGTGGCGGACAAGGGCCCTCCTGACGTGAGGCGATGCTGATGGATCCCTGCTGGCTTTGCTCTGCGGCCGAAGGTTCCGGGCCACTGCGTCCGACCGTCGCCGCCGCTGATCCTCATCGGTACGGTCCGGATCACTGCCGATGAGCCCGCCGCGACGCGGCGATGACCGCGACCCTCCGACGGTTGGCGCGGTCATCAGACGTTCGTCGTCCGGCGCACCTCGGAAGCCGAACGGTTCAGAACCCGAACAGCGTGGTGGCGTGGCCGGAGTCGACGGAGATCATGACCTCGTTCTTCCGGCCGCACCGGCTGCAAAACCCGACCGACGGTCCTGACGGTCCGGCCTTCGAGGACGGCTTCGGCTGACCCGGGTGGTTGATTCCCCATGGCGGACGACGACAGCAGGGGCATGATCGTGCCATGCCGATCCCAACCCGCTCGTTCGCCCACATTCGCCTGACCGTCACCGACATCGACCGATCGCGGGCCTTCTACGACGACGTGTTCGGCCTGCCGGTGCTGGTCGAGCTGCCACCCGACGCCGACGAGGCGACCCGGGAGCAACTCGGATTCCTGTTCGGCGGGGTCATCTACCGGCTCGGGGATTCACTGTTCGGGCTGCGACCGGTGGGTGCTGACCGTTTCGCCGAGGACCGCACCGGCCTGGACCATCTGTGCTTCGCCGTCGATTCCGTCGCAGACCTGGAGGCGGCCGCGTCGATGCTCGAGGAGCGCGGCATCCAGCACAGTGAAGTCAAGGACATCGGTTCCGGACATATTCTCGAATTCCGCGATCCCGACAACATCGCATTGGAATTGTTTGCGCCCAAGCCGGCTTCGCAACGGTGATGGCGGAACTCACGGATCAGCGTGCACGCGTCGCGGCGGTCTTCGACCGCGCCGCCGAGACCTACGACCGCGTCGGCGTCGACCTGTTCCAGCCCATCGCGGCGCGACTCGTCGCAGAACTGCAGCCGCAGATCGGGGAACGAATCGTCGACATGGGCTGCGGGCGTGGCGCCGTGTTGTTGCCGCTGGCGGCGGCGGTCGAGCCGACCGGGCACGCGACCGGCCTCGATCTGTCCCCGCGGATGGTAGCCGCCGCCGCGGAAGAGGCGGCGCAGGCCGGCCTCTCCGTGGACGTGGTGGTCGGAGATGCGCAGGAACCCGAACTGCCGGAAAAGTCCTTCGATGCGCTGGCATCATCGTTGGTGCTGTTCTTCCTGCCCGACCCCGCGGCCGCCCTGCGAGCGTGGCGGGAGCTCCTGGTCGACGGCGGCCGAATCGCCGTGTCCACGTTCGGCAGCTACGGCGAAGAATGGGAACCGGTCGACGCCGTCTTCGGGCCCTACCTCCCGCCGGGGATGCGCGACGCCCGAACCACGGGGAAGGAAGGCCCGTTCGCCTCCGACGCGGGCGTCGAGCGGCTCCTTTCCGACGCGGGTTTCACCGACGTGCGGACGGTCGGCGGTTCCGTCCCCGTGCGGTTCGACCATGCCGATCATTGGCACCGCTGGACGATGTCGACGGGCCAGCGGTTCATGTGGGGCCTGGTGCCGGACGCCGAACGCGCCGCCGTCCGGGCGCGCGCGTCCGCGGCGGCCGAGGACACCCGGCTACACAACGCGGACGGCCGGATCGGGTTCGATCAACAGGTTCGGTACACCCTCGGCCGGCGGTGACGCCTGCCGGCCTCCTCAGCCACGGGCCTCCAGCAACTTCAGGCTAGATCCCGCTCACCGTCGGGTAGGACGGCAGCGCGTGCCACAGACTGTCCATGGCGACCCCGCCGACCACCGCCGGGCGGCCCCCGCCGATGACGGCATCTGGTCGAGGGCGGGGCGGCGAGGCGCTCCGATGACGTCCCAGGTCGTTGCGCTCTCGGAGGGTGCCATCAGGCAGGCCAATGATCGGTCGCCGTCGTGCGTCGGGGTGCGTCGCTTCGGGACACATCACTTCGGGGTGCGTCGAGTAGCCAGGTTGTCGGGCGGCCCGGATCCGGTTCGTAGCGGCACTCCGCGCCGGTGTGCACGGTGTCGCGGAGCAGCCGGGCAAGCGCGGCGTCATGGGCTTCGATGCGATGCAGCGCAGCCGCGATCGCCTTGCGCACCGCGACCCTGGCCCGTTCCTGTGATGAGCTGAACCGGCGCCGGCGGCCGGCGAGACCGGTTGCCGCGCCGACCTGTTCCAGCAAGGCCTCGCGTTCCACCCGCAGCCGTGCCTGGCGGTTCCCGTCCGCCCAGGATCGAGCCTCGGTCAACTCGGTGTCGATGTCCAGCAACCGCGCTCGGTAGGCAGCGAGCGCCTGGGGGTCAACGAGGTCGCCCGAGTCGGTGTCGTGCACGGTGACCGCCGGGTGCCCGGTCGCGGCAGCGGCCAGGTCGAGAGCGCTGATCTCGATGCCGGGACGGCGCATCAGGTGGGACAGATAGTGCAGACCCTTGACGTCAGCCGTCTCGGCCTGCGCCCCGTCACGACCGATGACCCATCGACCGTCGGCGGTTCGGTAGAAGTGAATCGGTCCGCCCACGGTCGTGGCCGGTTCACTGGCCCGTTCGCGCCACCAGGTGGCTCCCATCCGGGTGTAGCCGATGACGGCCGCCTGGCGCCAGCGTGTCGCGTCGGGGTTGTCGAGCGCCCGATTGGCGCGATAGAGATAGTCGTCGACGACGCCGTGGAAACTGACCGCACCCGCGTTCAGCACACCGCGTCCGGCGTACGGCTCCAGCAGCCGCGCTCCGTCGGCGCTGATGTCATCGAGCCCCACCGCGGCGGCGACCTCGACGATCGACGTGACGGTCAGCAGGAAATCGACGTCGCGCCGGACACCGTCCAGGCCTGAGCCGGCGAGTTCGATCGCGAGCTCCCGGGCACGGTCACGGCGGCCGGATTGGAGCCATAACACCGCGGCCTCGGCGGAAACGGACGGTATTCCCTCGCTCGCACCGTAACCTTCGAAGGACTCCGCCTCGCGAACGAGCATGTCGAGGTCGCCAACTCGTTGGGCCCGGCTCGCGGACAGGCTGTGTATGACGGCCATCACATCCGGTTCGCTTGCTTGCCCGCCAAGGCGTGATGTCAGGGCGATCAGCCGGTCGGCGACGTCGAGCTCGGCGACCACCAGGGCGTGCATGGCGCGCCTGGAGGCCGCGAAGAACGCCGCCCGGGTCGACCCGGACTCCTGCGCCAGGATGTCGAGCGCGCGCAATTGTCGTTGCACGGCAACGACATCGAGGCATTCCCAGGCCGTGGTCAGCCGCCACAGGTGCGAGGCAAGCCGTGGCTCCACCGCGCTCAAGTGCGCAGTTGTGTCGGCGAGCCTGGCGGACAACTGCAGTCGTTCGGCGAGGTCGTCGGGACCCCATCGCGCCACCAGCGCCGCGTCCAGAGCATCGGCGAGGATCCCGGAGTCGCCGAGGCGATCGCCGAGATCCACTGCCTCGACGGCGAACTCCACCCCTCGGCCGGCGTCGCCGCCGTAGACCCACGCCCGTGAGAGCGCGGCGGCCAGTCGACAGCGCATCGCCGGATCGATCGCGGACAGATACGCCTCGTGGATCAGTGCGGGAAGCTGGCCGGGGTGCGCGCCGAACCGCTGCTCCGAGGGCATGGTCAGCGCCAGGGCCGCCATTCGGTCGAGTTCACCGGCCGCGCGGGCCTCGGTGAACGCGCCGACGAGCGCCATCCGAGTGTCGGCGACCTTGCTGGCCGCGGGCTCCATGTCCGGATGGTACGACGTGCCTCGCCTTTCCCGGGGGTCGTCAGGGTCGGAGCAGCCGCACCTCGGTGGCGTGCCGGGCGACACGCTCGCTGTCCCAGTCGCCGGTGCAGTACACGGAGAGCTCCGAGATCGAGCCCTCGGCGATGTCGGCCCGGATCAGCTCTCGGCAGTACCAGGAATTGCCGTCCTGGTCCCACAGCTCCTCCACCTCGAGGACGAAACCCGTTGGGGTGGGATCGAAACGGGAACGTGGGACCAGACCGGGACTGGGGTGGCCGGCCTTGCGCGTGGCGACGGCGTCCTCGATGCCCTGTGCCTGCACCCGCCACGGCGGCATGGTGAAATCCAGGAAGACGTCGGCCGCGAAGAGCCCCTCCGGGACCGTCCCTGTTTCCAGAAACGTGATGACTTTGTTCGCCAGGTCGCGGGTAGTGCGCTGGTCGGTCATGACCGGGTAGCGCAGGTCGGTGTCATTGCGAGTGCGCGGCATGGAGACCTCCGGTGTGGGTTTGAGCCGTCACCAGCAAGGCGTGAGTGCTGCGTGTCACATTGTTCCCGCAGCGTCACATGTCATCCGCGGATTGTGATGTGGTCGTCAACACTGATCCCAGTGCGGCGCGGCTGGTCGGGAGCCTCGGTCGATCCGATTACTATTCTGCCGACTGCTCTACCCAGCACAGGGCCCAACGACCAGATGGAAGTCCAGTGACGATTCGTATTCAGCAACAGACCCCGACGACGACCAAGATCCAGTTCGTGCTGCCCGACGAGATCCACGAGGGCCCGGTGTCGGCGGTTGGCTCGTTCAACGACTGGCAGCCGGGCACTCACCGACTTGTCCGCCGCAGCAACGGCACTCGCAGCGTCACCGTGAGTGTTCCGCGCGGACAGGAGATTCGCTTCCGTTACCTCGGCGACGGGGGAATCTGGTTCGACGACCCCGATGCGCATGAGATCACCCAGGAAGGCTCCTTGGTCCGCTCCTGAGCCCTGGCCGTGGGCGCTGCTCCGCCAGCCCGTCGGATGGGCGACGACACTCCTTGCGACACAGCGGTTCCACATCGATCACGTCGCCAGACAGCGCCGCGTTCAGCCGATCTCGGCGTACCGCTCGGCCTGCGTGAGCGCCGCGGTGAGGCCGGCGGTATCCAGCCGCGGCAGGTAGGCCGGGGTGTCGCGCTGGAACCGCCAGCCCTCGGACAGCGGTCCGGCGTCGACCACGTCGTACCCGAAGCTGTCGATCAGCGCCGTGACGGCGGTCCTGGCGGTGTCGTCGTCACCGGCGATGGCCAGCGCCCGGCGGCCGGGCGTGCCCGACGGCTGGCCCTGCGCGGCCAGGTCGCCGCACGGAGGTGGCTGAACGCCTTGACCACGCAGGAGTTCGGTAGGTGGGCCTGCAGCAGCTCGCGGACAGTCGTCCGCTCGCTGTCCAGCTCGGCGAGGTTCCCGTCGCGCTGCGGGTAGTAGTTGTTGGTATCGATGACGATCTTGCCGGCCAGCGGAGCGGCCGGAACGTCGCGGTAGTTCTTCAGCGGGATCGTCACCACGACGATGTCGCCACGCTCGGCTGCCTGCTGGGCGGTTCCGGCCGACGCGCGCGATCCCATTAAACGGTGGC
>JBBQJM010000159.1:0-8384 GCA_038325895.1 Mycobacteriales bacterium | reverse complement strand
CTGCCGCAACGTCGCCATCAGCCTGCTTCGCATCGCTGGGTGGGACAACATCGCCGCCGGCCTACGACATCACGCCGCAGACCCCGCCCGAGCTCTCGCACTGGCGCTGACATGAGCAAATGCGACAATTCCGGGGCCCTGCTTTGCCGCGGATGTACAGAACATTCTGGGCGTTCCGGTGCTGACCAACATCCAGTTCGCGCTCAGCAAGATCTCCCTGCCGGAAAATGTGCAGCAGGCCATCAACGACGCGCAGGGCGCCTTCGCCGGCGTGACGAAGGCGCAGGCCGGTCTGCAGCAGGCGGCGATCGACGCGCAGACGAACGCGAAGAAGCAAGAGGGCTACAACGCCTGCCCGGTCTGCGGCCAGATGGACCTGCTGGACCACCTGCCCCAGGGCATCACCACCTATGCGCCCGGCGGTGCGTTCGCGATCGGCGCCGCGCAGCCCTCGACGACGCCGCAGGGGTGAGCGGTGCGCGCCGTCGACACGATCCTGGTCCTCGTCGTTCTCGCGCTGGTCGGATACCTGGTCTACCTGCTGGTGCGCCGGTACCTGCGCGGTCAACAGAGCGCCGGCGCAGCCGGTCCCCGCACGTCACCGTGGGACGCCCGGTACCACGTCGAGACCGACCAGACGGTCTGGATGATCCACCGCGAGGTGATCGACGCGACCGGGAACCGGCACCAGGAAGTACAGGAGATCGCGCGGATCGACGCGAAATCCGCCGACTTCGACGACCAGTTCCGCGCCGGTGAGCGCCGCGCGAACGATCGGGCATTCCTGCTGAACAGCTCCCTCTCCCCCTGACGGCGTTCGGGTCACGATCGGTCGCCGGCCGCGCCGCGATACTGACGAGGTGATCCTCTCCCGCAACTGGTCCGTGTTCCTGGTGCTCGCCGGTGCCTTCAACTGGGTGATCTGGCCTCGGTTCGCGATGGCGATCTGGAACGACCAGCGGGCCTGGTCCGGCGCCATCGGCCAGTCGAGCCCGACGTTCTTCCTCCTGGTGCACGCGGTGCTGATCGTCACGGCCGTCACGATCGGCACGATCATCCTGGTACTTGGCGTGCGGGCGTTCCTGGCGGACCGCCGGGCGCGCGCGGCACGACCGGTGTTGTCCGACCGCTAGCAAGGCCGGCCCTGAAGGCAACACTTGGCATTTCATGTCGTCATGTATGGAACTCTCTTGCATGGCGATCGGGCGGTGCAGCGGTTCGATGGTCGCAGTGCTCCCATCCAAGACCGAAGCGAGGCGCCATGACCGTCAACGACCCGCCCGTGCCAACCGGGCCGACGTCCCCGGCGCCGTCCGATGTCACCGCCCGGATCCGCGCGATGCTGCCGGGGATGTCTCCGGCAGAGGCCAGGATCTGCCAGATAGTGGCGGCTGACCCCGGAGTGGGCATTGGGCTCGGAGTCGCGGCCGCCGCCGCGGCGCTGACCGTCAACGACCTCGCCGCGCTGGCGTCGTCCAGCACGGCGACCGTGGTCCGAGCCGCCCGCCGGCTCGGCTTCGACGGCTACCCCCAGCTGCGGCTCGCGTTGGCTGCGCAGGGTGGTGCCGGGCAGTCCGACGTAGGTGTCCCGTTGGACGCGGAGATCGAAGAGGGAGACGGAGCCGCTGCCGTGCTGGCCAAGCTGGCCGCGTTCGAGTCGGAGCAGATCCGGGCGACCGCGGAACTGGTCGACCCGGCCACCTTGGACAAGGTTGTCGGACTGATCCGACCGGCGCGTCGTATCGACGTCTACGGCATCGGTGCTTCCGGGCTGGTCGCCCAGGACCTGGCCGCCAAGTTGAGTCGGATCGGCCTGGCGGCCCGGGCCTATACCGAACACGACGCTGCGATGGTCAGCGCCTGCCTGCTCTCTCCTGCCGACCTTGCCGTGGGCATCTCCCATTCGGGTGAAACCTCGGAGCCGTCAAATTTCTCGCCCTCTGAGGCAATCGGGTGCGGGAACGGTCGCCATCACCGGCGGCGGGCGGTCCACACTGGCCGGACACGCCGAGCACGTCCTGCTGACCGCAGGTCGGGAGTTCGGATTCCGCTCGGCGGCCATGGCCAGCAGGACCGGCCAACTGCTGGTCGTCGACGCCCTGTTCGTCGGTATCGCACTTGTCCTGCCCGAGGCGCGTGATGCGCTGCCGCACCTACGCGACCCTCTCCTCCCGCCACGGACGGACCCGATGACGATGACGAGGCCGGTGACGGGGCCGACAACACGACCGTTGCCAATGACGATGACTCGACGAATTTTACGACGAAGGACCCGAACATGACGCCGGCCACACTGAGTATCGAGACCGCCAACGCGCCACCTGGCTGCTGACCACCACCGGCGTCTTCGCCGGCTTCGTCCTCGGCGGCCTGTTCCTCCCGCTGGTGATGACCGGCCTGCACCAGACCCTCACCCCGATCCACGCCACGCTGATCGACCAGGTCGGCTACACCATCCTGCTGACGGTGCTGGCCATGGGCGGGGCGGGGCAGATCGGTGCCGCGATCGCCGTGTTCCACCGGCTCCGCCGCAACACCAGCATCGGCCGCACGATCAAGGGCACGCTGCCGGCCGGCTTCCTCGGTGTCGGTGCGCCACTGATCTACGGTGTCACCCTCCCGCTGGGTCGCCCCGTTCATCACCGCCTGCATCGGCGGGGCGTTCGGCGGCGCCGTCATCGGCCTGTTCGACCAGCTGGGCTACACCGTCGGGTCGGTCGCCATCGGCGCCAGCGACCTGTCCATGTTCCCGCTGCTGGACGGCAGCCACGGCTGGGGCGTCGCCGCCCTCGGCTACGACTGCGGGCTCATCGTCGCGTACACCGTCGGGTTCGTCGTGACCTGGTTCTTCGGGTTCTCTCCCGACCGGCTCGCCGAGCCCAACTCCGACAACACCGTCGACGCCGGGCTGGTCCCCGCCGACGACATTCCGGTCGGAGCCGAAGACCGGCCGACCTGGTGCCCGCCCTGGCCGGATCCCACCGCCACACCAGCTGACCGGGAATCGGCAGTTCCAGACAACTGAACCAGCCCGGTCGGGCACCGCGGTGGCCACGGCGATCACCTCGCCAGGGCCACCGCCACCCGCGCCGGAACCCCGCCCCCGGCCGATCCGCCGGCCACACCGGGTGCGTCCGGGCCGGTCTCGCCGCGGATCACCGAGGTGGCCAGCGTTTCAGCCTGCACCTGACCCAGCCGTTCCTGCACGGCGGACCACAACTCGTCCGGCACCTCGAGGGTGAGGCCGATCCGGTCCGAGACGTTCAGGCCGGCGTCCTTGCGCGCCTGCTGCACCAGCCGGAGCAGGTCGTTCACCGCGCCCTGGGCGAGCAGTTCGGTGTCCACAGCGGTGTCCAGCGCGACGAACCCACCGGAGCGCAGCAGGCCGACAGCATCCGAGGACGACCCGTTGGCCACCAGCTCCAGCGTGTACTCGGCAGGGTCGAGGACCACACCCCCGCAGATGACCACGCCGGCCTCGTCGACCGACCAGTCGCCGGCCTTGGACGCCTTGATCACCTTCTGCACGTCCCGGCCCAGTCGCGGCCCGGCGGCTCTGGCGTTGACGGCCAGCCGCCGGGACACCCGCACGTCCTGCTCGGCCATTTCGGTGAGATCGACCAGCCTGACGTTGACCTCGTCCGCGACCAGCGACACGAACGGCCGCAGCCGGACGGCACCGCGGGTCGCCACCGTCAGCGCGGCCAGCGGCTGCCGCACCCGCAGTCCGGCCGCCTTCCGCACGGACAGCGCGACGGATGCGATCTCCCGGATCTCGTCCATGGCCGCGACCAGTTCGTCGTCCAGCGCGAGTTCGGCAGCATCGGGAGCCAGGCTGGGCCACTCCGTCAGGTGCACCGACCGGCCCCCGGTCAGTCCGCGCCAGATCACCTCGGTGGTCAGCGGCAACAATGGCGCGGCCACCCGGCAGACCACCTCGAGCACCGTGTGCAAGGTGTCGATCGCATCGGCGTCTCCGTCCCAGAACCGTTGCCGGGAGCGCCGGATGTACCAGTTCGTCAGCACCTCGAGGTAGGAACGCACGGCGGCGCAGGCACCGGCCAGGTCGTACACGTCCATCGCCGCGGTGACGTCACGGACCAGCTCGGCTGTTTTGGCCAGCACGTACCGGTCCAGCACATCCGGCGAGTCGGTGCGGACGCGACCGGTCCGGCCCGAAGCTCCGGCATAGAGGGCCAGGAAGTACCACGCGTTCCACAGCGGCAGCACCGCCTGCCGCACACCTTCCCGGATTCCCGGTTCGGTCACCACCAGGTCGGACCCGCGCAGGATCGCCGATGACATCAGGAACCAGCGCATCGCGTCGGAACCGTCCCGCTCGAAAACCTGCCCGACATCGGGATAGTTCCGGCGCGATTTTGACATCTTCTGTCCGTCGTCACCGAGCACGATGCCGTGCGCCATGCACGTCACGAACGCGGGCCGGTCGAACAACGCGGTGGCCAGGACGTGCATCGTGTAGAACCAGCCGCGGGTCTGGCCGTTGTACTCGACGATGAAATCGCCCGGAAAATGATCGTCGAACCAACTGGGGCCATGGGTCGGACCCGCAAGCGGTCCTCCGTGATTCTCGAACGGGTAGTGCACCTGGGCGAAGGGCATCGATCCGGATTCGAACCAGCAGTCCAGCACTTCGGGTACCCGGCGCATGGTCGAGCGCCCGGTGGGGTCGTCGGGGTTTGGCCGGGTGAGCTCGTCGATGAACGGCCGGTGGGTGTCGGTGGGTCGGACGCCGAAGTCCCGCTCCAGCTCGTCGAGCGAACCGTAGACGTCCACCCGCGGGTAGGCCGGATCGTCCGAGGTCCAGACCGGGATCGGCGAACCCCAGAAGCGGTTGCGGGAGATCGACCAGTCCCTGGCGCCTTCCAGCCATTTGCCGAACTGCCCGTCCTTGATGTGCGCGGGCACCCAGGTGATCTGCTGATTCAGCTCGACCATCCGGTCCCGGAACTGGGTGACCGCAACGAACCAAGACGAGACGGCACGCTGGATCAGCGGCGTCTCGCACCGCCAGCAGTGCGGGTACGGGTGCTCGTAGCTGTCCCGGCGCAGGAGCAGCCCGGACTCCTTGAGGTCGGCCATGATCGGGATGTTGGCGTCGAACACGTGGTAGCCCTCGTACGGCGGCACCTGCGCAGTGAACTTGCCCTGCGAATCGACGGGATTGACGACCTCGATCCCGGCGGCGTCGGTGACGGCCTTGTCCTCCTCACCGAAGGCGGGGGCGATGTGCACCACCCCGGTGCCGTCCTCGGTGGTGACGTAGTCCGCGGGGAGGATGTGAAAGGCGTTGTTTCGGGAGGACCTGCTGGCCGGGTCCGACCCATGAGCAGGCCCGACGAAGAAGTCGTAGGGCGGGGTGTAGCGGGTACCGACCAGCTGCGCGCCGGTGAAGGTGGCCAGCACCTCGGGAGACTCCCCAAGCTCGCGTCCGTACGCCGCCACCCGGGCCCGGGCCAGCAGGTAGCGGCCGGCGTCCTGCCCGGCCGACCGGACGACGACGTATTCGACATCGGGGTTCACGGCTGCCGCCAGGTTGGACGGCAGCGTCCACGGCGTGGTCGTCCAGACCAGCGCGTTCACCCCGTCCAGCAGCCGGTCGGCGGACTGCAGCCGCAGTGACACGGTGACGGCCGGGTCCTGCCGAGACCGGTAGGTGTCGTCCATCTTCGTCTCGGTCGCCGACAGCGGCGTCTCGCACCGCGTGCAGTACCAGAGCACCCGGTAGCCCTCGTAGATCAGGCCCTTGTCCCACAACGACTTGAAGGCCCACATGACGGACTCCATGTAGTCCAGGTCCAGGGTCTTGTAGTCGTGCTCGAAGTCCACCCAGCGGGCCTGCCTGGTGACGTACTCCTGCCACTCGTGGGTGTACCGGAGCACCGAGGACCGGCAGGCGTCGTTGAACTGCTCGACGCCCATCGACTCGATCTCGGACTTGTGCTTGATGCCGAGCTGGCGCTCCGCCTCGACCTCGGCGGGCAGGCCGTGGGTGTCCCACCCGAACCGGCGCTCCACCCGGCGGCCGCGCATGGTCTGGTAGAGCGGCACGACGTCCTTGACATAACCGGTCAGCAGGTGCCCGTAGTGCGGCAAACCGTTGGCGAACGGCGGCCCGTCGTAGAAGACGAACTCGTTGGAGCCGTTGTCGCCCGCGGGGCGTTGCTCGACCGAGGCCTCGAAGGTCCCGTCCTTGGCCCAGTAGGCCAGCACGTCGTGTTCCAGCGCCGGCAGATCCGGATGCGCGGCGACCTGCGTGCCGCCCGCCCTGGGGTAACGACCTTCAGCAGGTGTGTCATCGGGCCTGGCATCGGTCCCAGGCGTCGCGGTCGGGTCGACCGCCATCTGCGCGGTCGATGTGGTGTCGGTCATCTCGGGTACTCCTCGTCCAGGCTTGTTCATCGCCTGCAGGGACGAGGCGCGACCGGTGTCGGTCACCTCCCGCGGTACCACCCCGCTTGCTCGAATCCCCGCTCCGGGAAGCGGGGTTCGGGCCACTCATCGTACCGGCTGTGACGGGCCGGACCCGTTCGGTTCTAGTGAGCACCGCCCCAGTGGAAATAGTGGGGTGCGCTGGTGCCGTTCTTCCGAACTGCTCGCCGGTGATGGCCGGGTCGTCGCCGTACTGCTGTGCCTTCCAGGGTAATGCCCGTGCGCGAGCGGATTGCCCGCCCGCAGCGGTCATTCGCTGTTGTTGACGATGGACGCCGCCGGCTCCTTGGGCGCCTGCCCGTCGAGCTGCGCCAGCTGCTCGGAAATCCAACTCTTGAGCCGGCCGCGGTATTCCCGCTCGTAGACCCGCAGGTCCACGATCTTCTTCTCCAGGGAGACCCGCACTTCGGCGAGCCTGCCCAGCACCTCGTCGTACTTGCTCTGGGCTTCCTTGTCCAGCGAATCGGCGCGGATCCGGCTGTCCCGTTCGGCCGCCTCGGCCCTGGTGGTGGCGTCGGTGATCAGCGCCTCGGACTGGCTCTTGGCATCGGCCAGCACCCGGTCGGACTCGGCCTTGGCCTCTGCGGTCAGCCGGTCGGCGGTCTCCTGGGCCAGGCCAAGCAGACGGGCGGCCTGGACATGGCCGTCCGCGCCGGACGCAGCCGCGGCTGGGGCAACAGCGGCTGGGGCAACAGCGGCTGGGGCAACAGCGGCCGGGGCAACAGCGGCTGGGGCAACAGCGGCTAGGGCAACAGCGGGCGCTGCCTGCGGCGCCGGTTTTTCGGCCGGTGCCTTCTTTGCCAAAGAGGGGCCGCCGGCCTCGTAGGCCGCCAACTTCGAGGTCAGATCGTTGTTCTCCTCGATGAGCCGGGCGAGTTCGGCTTCGACCACGTCGAGGAAGGCATCTACCTCGTCCTCGTCGTAACCCCGCTTACCAATGGAGGGTTTCTTGAAGGCCACGTTGTGTACATCGGCTGGCGTGAGCGGCATGACAACTCCTTGATGGCTCGGTCAACAGCGGGGCACGACGGAGAACGCGTCGGTTCCCGATCAAACAACGATGCTAGAACGCCCTAGGAAGATGCTAGAGCGAACTGGAAATCGCCAATCGCATGACGACCTCCATCAGGATGTAGACCGCGATCAGGAGCACCACAATGCTGAGGTCGAACCCTACCCCGCCCAAACGAACCGTCGGAATGATCTTGCGGAACAGCTTCACCGGCGGGTCGGTGCTGGCGTAGAGCACCTCCATAGCAACGGCCGGCGCGCCGGCGGGTCGCCACGACCGCGCGAAGACGCGCACGAACTCGATGACGATCCGACCCAACAGCGCCAGCCTGAACAGCCAGAGGATCAGGTAGAGCACCTGCCAGAGAATGTTCACACCACTACTTCTACCGGATGCGGGAGGAGCCCGGCCTCAGCGGCCTCAGCGGCCTGAGCGTGCGCCGGCGTACGCCGGACGATCCCGGGTGTCCTGGGCGTAGCCGCCGGCGAACGCGGCAGGAGCACCCGCCTCGGACAGGTCGCCGACGTCGGCGTCCGGCGGCAGCAGCATGAACACCTTGGTGGTGACCTTGTCGATCGAACCGCGCAGGGCGAAGGCGAGACCCGCCGCGAAATCGACCAGGCGACGCGCGTCCGAGTCGTCCATCTCGGTCATGTCCAGGATGACGGGCTTGCCCTCCCGGTACTTCTCGCCGATCACCCGCGCCTCGGCGAAGCCGTTCAGCTTGATCGTCACGGGGCGGATGGCGCCGGGGATCTCCGGTTCACGGCGCAGGTCCGGGCGTGCCTGCATGGCCAGCGCTCCTTGGGTCATCGGTGCGTCCTCGTAGGCGGATCCGACGGGGCGACGGGGGTGAGCGGCGGTGTACGGCGCGTCCTGGCCGCGGTCGTACCCGTCGGGCGAGTACCCGTCAGCCGGG
>JBBQJM010000158.1:0-8525 GCA_038325895.1 Mycobacteriales bacterium | reverse complement strand
ACGGTCACCAAGCAGAGCACCAAGGGACAGAAGCCAACGGGTTAAACGCCAAGCTTAGGTGCTGGAGTGGGTTACCTGGGCAGTTTCGCCGGGCCAGTTTCGCCGGGCCAGTTTCGCCGGGGTGGTTTCGCCGGGGTGGTTTCGCCGGAGTGGTTTCGCCGGAGTGGTTTTGCCGGGGTCAGTCAGAGACTGACAGGCTTGCCGCTGGCGGCGGATTCGTACAACGCGAGGATGACCGACAACGAGGTGCGCGCTTCCGCGGTGCCCACCCTGACGGGTCCACCCGTGCGGACGGCAGCGGTGAAGTCCGCAAGCTGCGCCTGATGCGCCGTGCCCAGAGCCTGGTCGGCGGCGGTGAGCTTGTCCTGATCGGTGACCTGGTTCGGCGGGTTGGCGGCATCTGGCATGAGGATCTCTGGCGCGTCGCCGGCATTTTCGTGGAAGAAGGTCAGCTCGTCATTGGAGATGATCGCGGAGCCCTTCGACCCGAAGATCCGCAGGCTGGCGTCCAGCCCCGGATAGGCGGCCGTCGTGCCATGGATAACGCCGAGAGCGCCGGAGCTGAACTCCACCACCGCGACCGCGGTGTCCTCGACCTCGATGCGCTCGTGCGCCAGGCGAGCCGTGTACGCGAAGACCTCTAACGGTGTCCCCAGCATGGTGACCATGAGATTGATCGTGTGCACGGTCTGGTTCATCACGGCGCCACCGCCGTCCATTGCCCAGGTACCACGCCAATCACCCGAGTCGTAGTAGGTCTGCCCGCGCCACCAGGCGTGGGAGGCGATGGCCGAGGTGATCGCTCCGAGGTTCCCGTTCCGGACCGCGGCCATGACCTTCTCGCTCGACTTGTCGAACCGGTGTTGGGAGATCACCGCGACCTTCTTGCCCGAGGACTCTTCCGCGGAGATGATGCGATCAGCGGCCGCCAGGGTGATGTCGATCGGCTTCTCCACGACGACGTGCTTGCCCGCATTGAGCGCAGCGACGGCAACGTCGGCGTGCAGACCGCTCGGTGTGCAGACGGTGACGGCATCGATGTCCTGCCGGCGAAGCAGCGCGTCGACGTCCGCGGTGAACGTCGGCACGCCGTACTTGTCGGCCATGGCCGCTGCCTTCGTTTCCTCGACATCGGCGATCGCGACGAGTTCCGCATCATCCTGGTTGGTCAGGGCCTGGGAATGGACGTCGCCGATCACGCCGGCGCCGATCACGGCGAACCGTAGCCTGTCGTTCCTGCTCATCGGTCGTGGCCTTCTTTCTCGGTCAACGGGTGGTGGGTCAAAGGGGGGTGAATTGGTCGCGGCGTCGTCGGAGGCTGGGACGAACCGTCGGTCAACCGGCCGCAAAGCTCGATGACCCTGTCCACCAGTGGTTTGTCGACGGCCAGGTCCGGGTCCAGGTAACGAAAGACGCGCGGAACTGCGTCGTTGATCGTGCCCGACGCGAGCTGGGTGACCGTCTCGGAGCCCGCATCCTTCACCGGGGCGCCGGCACCACGCAGGTGGTTGATCCACGCTGCCAGCACCCTGAGCGCACCGACGGGAAGCCTGCCCTCGGCGCGCTCCTTACGAACTGTCGGCAGGATGCGGATCGGGAGCTTCTGCGAGCCGTCGGCGGCAATCTGCGCGAGCAGATGACGGATCCGCGGATTGGCGAACCGGGTCAGCAACGCGTCCTGGTACTCCGAGACCTCCTGCCGCGGAAGGGTCAAGTGGCCCGAGGCTTCCGTCCACCATTGGATCATCCATTCCCGGCACTCGGGATCGCTGACAGCTTCCGCGATCGTCAGGTGGCCACGGGCGCTACCGGCGTAGGCCAGCAGCGAATGGCCACCATTCAGCAACCAGAGCTTCCGCTCCTCGAAAGGCGTGATGTCGTCCACGAATCTCGCGCCGGCGGTGTCCCATCCCGGCCGACCGGCCGGGAATTCACCGGACAGCACCCACTCGCTGTACGGCTCGGTGACGACGGGTGCGTCATCGAGGCGGCCGGTCAGGTCGGCCGCGACGACGCGGTCATCGTCCGTCGTCGCCGGGGTGATTCGGTCGACCATCGTGGTGACGAACGAGACGTTGTCTTCGATCCAGGCAGCAAGCTCGGGGTCCAACAGGGCCGCGAACGCGCCGACCGCGCCGCCAGTGGCGGCACCGTTGTCCGGAAGGTTGTCGCAGGACACGACGGCGAGCGGACCGGCGTCGGCGGCGCGGCGGGCCGCGAACCCGGCGACCAGGCGGGCAGGAGCGGTACGGACGGTTGCCGCGGGATCGAGCCGCAGCGCCGCGAGATCCTGCCGGACATCGGTTCTTTCGGCATCCAGCGACCCGTCGCTGCCGCGGAGGTAGCCTGCCTCGGTGATGGTGAGCGTGACGATTCGGACGTCGGGGTCCGCGAGGTAGGTCAACCAGGCGTGCGTATCAAGGCCCGGATGGGCGTCGCTGATGCTGCCGATAACCTGGCCGGTGTCCCCTTCCGCCGCCCGGGTGATCAGGGTGAACAGCCCGCCCTGCTCGGTCAGCGCCGCCGCGAGGTCGACGGACCGGCCGGTGAACGCGGCGATGCCCCAATCGGCGGCGTCCGGCGCGTTTGCCGTGTACCAAGCCTGGTGGGCGCGGAAGAAGTTCCCCAAGCCGAGGTGCACGATCCGCACGGGCGCCGCCGGCCGGTCACCATCGCGGGCGAGCCTGACGGAAGCCACTGCCCCACCCCGGGTCGAGACGTTCACAGTTTGAAGACCTTCATTGGTTGGTCGTTGACCAGGTTGGCCAGGCTGTCCATGGCCTCGTCCTCATCCAGCCGGTGCTCGGCCACCAGCCCGGCCAGGAAACCTGCGTCCAGCCGGCGGGACATGTCATGTCGGGCGGGTATCGAGCAGAACGCACGGGTGTCGTCGATGAACCCGGAAAGCTTTGAAAGGCCGGCAATTTCGGTGACGGAATTCTGGAACGACCTGATCTCGGACGGGTTGTCCAGGAACCACCACGGAGCACCTGCGTACACCGCAGGGTAGAACCCGGCCAGTGGTGCAATCTCGCGGCTGAATACATCGGCGTCCAGGGTGAAGATCACCAGGTGCAGGTTGGGGTGCGTGCCGTACCGGTCGAGCAATGGTTGCAGCGCATTCGTGAACTCCACGGCCACGGGAATATCGTGTCCGGTGTCCGCCCCGAATTTGGCGAAGGTGCGGGAATGGTGATTACGGCGAACGCCGGGGTGCAGCGTCATCACCAGCCCGTCGTCGCAGGACATCCGGGCCATCTCCAACACCATGTGCCGCCGGAAGCTGGTGGCCTCCTCGGGGGTGGCCCTTCCTTGTTGGGCCAGTGAGTAGATGCGTTGCGCTTCGGCGGGCTCCAGCGGCTCGGCCCTGGCGTCGAGGTGGCTGTGGTCTGCCGATGTCGCGCCGTGCGCGACGAAGTACCGTCGACGTTCTTCGAGCGCCTCGATGTAGCCGGCATAGTCGCCGACGTCCACGTTCGCGGCAGCGCCGAGTTGCTTCACAGCGTCGATCCACCCAGCCTGGGCAGGCTCGAGGTAACGGTCGGGGCGGAAGGTGGGGATCACCCTGGTTCGCACCGACGCCTCAGCGGTGAGCGCAGCGTGTGCCGCAAGATCGTCAGCCGGGTCGTCCGTGGTGGCCAGCACCTGGATGTTGAACTTCTCCAGCTGAGCGCGTGGCCGAAAGCCGGGCTCAGCCAACTGGGCATGGATCTGGTCGTAGATCGCGTCCGCAGTCGCCGCGGACGGTCGCCGGCTGACCCCGAAGATTTCGCCCAATTCGCTGTCGAACCAGTACCGCATCGGAGTTCCGCGGAAGATCGACCAGTTGCTGCACAGCAACCGCCAGGCGGCGCGGGACTGCGCCTCCGGGAGCGGACCTTGACCGACGCCAAGGGCGTCCAGCGGCACCCCGCTGGCATGCAGCAGCCGGGTCACGTAGTGATCCGGCTGCACCAGCAGGCTGGTTGGATCGGTGAAAGGGTTGTTCTGCAGCAGGATTCGCGGATCGACATGGCCGTGCGGGGAGATGATGGGCTGATCCCGCACCGTCTCGTACAGGCGCACCGCGACGGCGCGAACCCCGGGATCGGCAGGCAACAGCCGAGCCGGATGCAACTGGAGATCACCTGAGGCCGTCATGCGGACCATGCTCGCTGCCGGAAGTAGAAGAAACAATCGGTTGCCATCTGTTGCCGTCGTCACGTCCCAGCCCTCGGCGGCGGTGGGCGCCGAGGAACCGCCGACGGCGGAGGACGACGCGGTGGTGCTGGACATCGGTCTCGCCCCGCTTGAACTCGCCGCGGCGATTGTTGAACGGCTCCGGTCATACCGCGGGTCGCGTCGGGCTGAGCCGACGGCTGGGCGCCTGGCCGAACACCGGTAGCCACGAGCACCGAGAACCCAGTCGGGAGTTGGCTTCGCGCTGCGCGGATGCCCTACGGCAAGCGGTTGTCAGCGCCACCGGAAGTGTGAATACGGTGAACCTGTCTGCACAGCTGAGGGGATGAATCGGTGACGGACAAGACCCCAGCCGATCCCGGTTACCGGGCTCCCACCATCTACGACGTCGCCAAAGCCGCCGGGGTCGCGGCGTCGACTGTTTCCCGGGCGTTGGCCCGACCCCGGCCGAGTGAACGCGCAGACCGGCAGCACGATTGAATGGGCTCTGGCTCCGCCTGATTCCAGCAGCAATCGGATCGCGGACCTGCCGATCTCCTCCGCCGGCGAGGCCAGGGTCGTCAGGCTCGGGGAGCACAGGTCCGCTCCGAGAATATCGTCGAACCCGACCAGACTGACCTCTCATGGCACCCCGACACCCCGCTCGGCCAGGCGTCGCATGACGCCGATCGCCATCAGGTCGTTGAAGGCGATGACCGCGGTCGCACCCGCGGCCACCGCTGCGTCGGCTGCCGCCGCGCCGCCGAACTGGGACGGCGTGAACGGGCCCAGCTGGCGGGTTGCCACACCCAACTCCGCAGCCCGGGACCGGACCGATTTCCACCGCCGGACATTCTTCCAGTTCCGCATCGGGGCGGTCCCCAGGTAGACGACGTGCCGATGACCCAACGAGGCGAAAGTTCCATCGCATGTGCGGCGCCCATCATTGGGTCGACCACCACACTGGCCAACCCCAGGATCTGGCGGTTCACGATGGCGATGCGATGCGTGGCGGCAATCCGCTGCAATTCATTCTGCGGCATTCGCGCGGCCACCAGGATGAACCCGTCCACCGCGCCGGTGAGCCGGTTGATGCTCGCCGTTTCCTGATCCGGATCCCACTTCGAATCCGTCAACACCAGGGTGTAACCGGCCGCGGCCGCATGTTCTTCGGCGCCCCGTATCACCCCGAGGAAGAGCTGGTTGGAGATGTTCGGCAGGAGCAGGGCCAGCACTGCGTGCGCTGGGTGCCGAGCGCTCTGGCGACGGGGTTCGGGCGGTAGCCCAATCGGTCGGCGACGGCCTGAATGTGTTGCTGGGTGAGGAAGTTCAGTCGGCCAGGATTGTTCAGCGCCCGGGACACCGTCGACTTGTCGACCTGCGCCTCGGCGGCGACGTCGCTGATGGTCACCGCCCGACCGGGGGGCGTGACCTGCAGGCGATCAGGACCGTCGCCGACAGATTTCTTGGATGGGAGCAACACGGCCTTCTTCGGGTTGAGCCCCAGTTGTAGTCGACATTCGACGACGCGGGCAAGCTCGGCGCGGTTTTCCTGGCAACTTGTGGCAACCGATTGCCAAGGGGTTTCCGCGGGACTAGCGTCCCCAACACACAAGGCTCGCCGAGGTGGTCGAGCCGCGCTGGAAGGAGTTTCAGATGCGCCGGTTGCGACAGAGACAGGTGCGGTGGCAGTGATTGCCAGTGCCGCGATGCTGCTGGCAGCGTGCGGAGGCAGTAGCAGCAGCAGTGACGGCTCCAAGCAACGTAACTCGACCCGAAAGCGAGAATTTCGAATGTGGACATTGTCGGGATTCGCCGATGAAATCGACGACAATTTCGAAAAGCAGTGCGCGGTCCTGAACCAGCTCGGTATTACGAACATCGAGCTCCGGAGCGCCTGGGGTGTCAATGTTCTCGACCTCACTGCGGAACAGCTCCGGCAGGCAAAGGCCATCCTCGCTGACCACAAGGTCTCCGTGTCGTCGATAGGTTCACCCATCGGCAAGATCTTCATCACCGAGGACTTCGAGCCCCACCTGGCGCGCCAGGACATCGCGCTGGAACGAGCGGAATTCTTTGCTGCGCCTTATATCCGGCTGTTCTCGTTCTTCATTCCGGAGGGCGACGACCCGGACAGCTATCGCGACGAGGTGATCCGGCGGATGGCCTCACTGGCCGCGCGCGCCGAAGGCCACGACGTCATCCTGCTGCATGAGAACGAAAAGGAGATCTTCGGAGACATCCCCCGCCGCTGCGTGGACATCGTGGAATCGGTAGCGTCCCCCCAACTGCGCTTGACGTGGGATGCGGCCAACTTCGTGCAATGTGGCGTTCGCCCATTCACCGAAGGGTACGAGTCGATACGCCCCCATCTGGAATACATGCAGATCAAGGATGCGCTGCTGGCAACGGGGGAGGTCGTCACCGCTGGTGCCGGCGATGGTGAGACTTTGGAGACTATCCGCGCGCTACGGTCCGACGGGTTCGACGGGTACTTTTCACTGGAACCCCACCTGGGGATGACCCACTCCCTCGGTGGTTTCTCCGGCGAAGACCTGTTCACCAAGGCCCATAGCGCCTTCACCGAAATCTTCCGCGCGGAGGGGATTGACTACCGGTAGTCGGCCGCAGCTCACCGCGCCCGCGGTGATCGGCCCGAGCGCTTCGAGTCGCCAGTTTCGGCCCCCGAAAGGCGATCTCGAGGGCCGATACTGGCGACTCGATGCACGCGAGCGGTCAGACCCGGGTCACGAAGGTCCGCAGCTCCGCTGCCACCACGGCGGGCTTGCCACGCCGATCGGCGTTCCCGGACGCGCCGTGGTCGAGTCCGGCGAACTCATGACGATCACCGCGCGGCAGCACCTTTTCCAGGGCGTCCACGGCGACCCGCAGATAGGCCGGGCTCTTGCTGCCGCCCAGCAGCAGCACCTTGGCCATGACGCCCGCGAAATCACCGACCTTGTCGGGTATGGACGATGCCGGGTGCCGTTCGCGCCCGAGGACCAGGTAGAGAACGGGGCCGATCGGTATGCTGCCGACCAGGATGATCAATGGCCAGCATCGTCGAACGAGTGCAGTCCGGCATCACCATCACCGTCCCGCCGCCGCAACCCGAGGACGGGATCATCAACTACCTCAGCCAGGTCGGACAGATCGGGTTGATCGTGGTGGTCGCCATCGCTGCCGGTGCGATGTCGTTCGACTCTCGTGGCGGAATCTCCACGTTCCTGCGCAGCAGGGCGAACGGGATGTGGGAGTTGGTCGCGCCTCGGTTCACCGTGAACGCCGCGGGCCGCCGTCCTCGCCAACACCCTCGGATTGCTGGCCGCGTGGTACGAGACTGCGTTACTCCTCGGGTCGCTGCCCGTCGGCGCGATGCTCGCCGGTCTGCTGTGCGAGTCGGTGTACCTGTCTTCGTCGTCGCGGTTGTCGCCGCGTCGGCGTCCTTCACCCGCGGAACGCTCGGCACCGTGGGGATCGCGCTCGCGGTGCTGATCGCGCTGTCGATCGTCGGGACCATCGGAGCCGTCCATGATTGGCTGCCGTCCACCCTGTCCGGTGCGACCGTCGAATTGCTGTCCACCACCCAGCTCGCCGACTACACGGCCTCGCTGCTGACCGCCATCGCCGCCGCCGCGCTGCTCGTCTGGCTGTCAGTTGCACGGCTCGGCCGGCGAGAGATCTGAGAACCGACCCACCGGACCGGGCCGTCGACACTCGGTATCGTCCGGCGCGACGTGAGCCGGTTTCGCCTATCCGCGTCAGGGAATCGATGTCGGCGCACGTCCAGTCTCGGATGCCGAGTGACCACAGAAGAATTGACCGAAGCGTCGGCACTGGGGACCTGGGTCCCCGAGAGGACTCGGTCCCCAGAGCGCGCAGCTAGGGCTGCCGAACCAACGCATCGAGCTTGGCCAGGGTGCCGACTCTGGGTAGCTGGGTCTGCGGGGCGGTACCGACTGCGAGAGGCCTCATCATCGGGGCCATTTTGTTGTCCTCATGGGAGAGGATGTGGCGTTCGTTGACCTACACGAGCGTGAAAGACCGTCAGCAGCGTGACCCGCTGGCGATTTCCGCGTCGGTCTTCGTATCTCCATGATTGTCGGCCCGCCGCAATCGCGCGCAACCCCGCCCGCACGAATGACAACGGCTAATTATCGCACGATGCAAAGGCGCAGGGTCGCTCGGCGAGTTGCATGCCGCTGAGGATCAGTGTCCGGCATCGGAGCTTTGGCGAGATGGCCGTGCACGCCGATCACCCGCCCAGCGGACTGGGCAGCGATCCAGCACCGCGAGAGCGGCCTGGACGTCCACCCGGGCCGAATTTCGCCGATCCCAGGAACCATGTCGCGAGCACAGGAAACAAC
>JBBQJM010000157.1:0-8539 GCA_038325895.1 Mycobacteriales bacterium | reverse complement strand
GAGATGACCCGCCCGCCGGCGTCGGTGACGCTCAGCGGGATGGGGCCGGCCGCCTGGCCCGGTCCGATCGTGACGGTCAACCCGGAGACGGTCGATCCGATGTCCGTGCAGGTGATCTGTTGGGTCGGGGCGTCGACCGGGCCGCAGTTGTCCGGGGCGCCGCCGAACGACGTGTCGCCGGTCAGCACGAAGGTCAGTGGTCCCGGCGAGGTGACGCCGTCCCTGGGGGTGGCCGTGATGTCGACAACGGCCGTCGATGGAGCGAAATAGGGACCGCTCGGCGACGCCGTCAGCTCCGCAATGCCGGCCTCGATCTGGCCCGGCCGGATCGTCGTGGACACCTCCACCCCGAAGACCCTGACGCTGACCACGGCCGTCTCATTGGGCTGCACGGTTGGTGCGACGTCCACGGTGATGGTCACGACGACCGAGGAATTCGGCGCGACCACGCCCAGCGGCACGGAACATGTCGCCAGATCGTCGGCAGGCAGGCACTCGGCCGGTGCTCTGGCCAGCGAGTAACCGCCCTGGGCACGCCGCAATCCGGATGTGCCCGGTGCCACGTCGACGGACCGCACGGTCACCCCGTCCGGCAGCGTGATATCCAGCGGGACCTCCGGATCGGAGTCCAACTGGCCCGTGTTCGCGACGGTGAGGCTGAAGGCGCCAGTGCCACCTGCGACCAACGGTTGGCTGATGGTGAGATCGGTGGGTGTGAGGACCGCTGGGCTCAATGCCGCGGGAATGATGGCGTCGGTGGTGCTGGTGTTGGTGCTGTTGTCGGTGACGTCGGTGGTGCTGGTGTCGGTGGTGCTGGTATCGGTGACGGTCGCAGCGGTGGTGTCGGTGACTGAGGTTTCCGTCAGCCCGGTGGTTTCTGTCGGCGTGATGACCGGCTCGGGCACCGCGATGGTGCCGCTGGCCAGGGTGTCGTCGGTGAACTCCGTCTCGCTGACGAGACTCGACACTGAGGTCGACGGCGACGCCTGATCCGCGGAAATGGTGGTCGACGTATTGCCGGACACGACGATCACCGCTGCGGCGATCACCGCTGCGGCGGCGACCGCGCCGACCGCCACCCAACCGACGATCGACACTCCGCTGATCGCCGCGACCAGCCCGGTCGCGCCGGTGGCCGCACCCGCGGCACCCACCGTCACGGCGGCACCGACTGTGACGGCGGCAGTTGCGCCCGCCGCTCCTGCTGCGCCTGCCGCCGTCCCCGCGGCCCCTGCCGCCGTCCCCGCGGCGCCTGCGGCTGCGGTGGTTCCGCCCGCGGCTCCGGTTCCGGCGGCGACTGCGCCGCCCGCCCCTGCGCCGCCCGCCCCTGCGCCGCCCGCACCTGCCCCGCCTGCCCCGGCCCCCGCAGCACCGGCACCCCCGGCGGCGCCGGTCTGTGCCGCCGCCGAGCTCGTCCCGCTCGTCGCTGCCAGTGCCGCGGCGCCCATCGAGGCGGCTCCGGCCGCGGCGACCGTCCCGGACCCTGCGGCGGCGCCCCCGGCCGCGGCGCTGCCGGCTGCCGCGGCAGCGGTGGTACCTGCAGCGGTGGTACCTGCAGCGGTGGTTGCTGCAGCGGTGGTAGCTGCGGCGGCGGTACCAGCGGTCGTGCCGCCGGCCGCTGCCCCGGCCGCGGTGGCGGTCCCGGATCCTGCGGCGGCACCCGCACCGGTCGTGCCCGTTGCGCCGGCCGCGTGCGCCCCGGCACCCGCGATGCCCGGCCACAAGGTTCCGGCGGCCGCCAGCGGCGTCACCGGTCCCAGGGTCGCGACGTACCCGGCCGCAGCTCCACCGAGGATCAGCGGTGCCAGCAGGGCGCGCAGCCCGGTATTGACCTCCTGCAGCTCCGCGGCCAGCGCCCGGCACCGGTCGCACTCTTCCAGGTGCGCGTCGACCTGGGTTTTCTCGCGCTTGGACAGGCCACCTCGGGTCCAGGCGCCGAGCCGCTCGACAGTCGTCCGGCACCGCTCGGCGGCGGTCTCCGCAAGGTGTGCCTGCAGGTAGGCCTCGCGCAAACCCTCGCGGGCCCGGAAGGCCAACGAGGACACCGCGCCGGGTGCCATGCCCAGCAGGGCGCCGACCTGCGCCGGCGACTCGCCCTCCACCTGGGTGTGCCAGAGCACCGCCTGCCAGCGCTCGGGAAGCTTGGCGAACGCGGCCGCGATCATCCCGCTTTCCAGGTTGGCCAGCACCGGATCGTCCTCGATGACTGCCACGTCATGCGCCGACATGTCCTCGGTGAACTGCAGGCGCTTGTCCTTGCGGGTGCGGTCGTAAGCGGTGTTGCGGACCGTGGTGAACAGGTAGGCGCGGAACGCGGTGTCCGGCCCCTTGCCGGCCAGCAGGTTGTCCAGTACCCGGGCGAAGGACTCCGACACCAGGTCGTCGGATTCCGCCGCCGACCGGGAGAACTGGCGCGCCAGGGTCGTCGCGGGTCCGGCGTGCCGGCGGTACAACTCGCCGAAAGCTTCCCGGTCTCCAGCCCGAACGCGCGCGATCAGCTCAGGGTCGCTGACGACGAATTCGTCGCCATGCTGATCCGGCACGCCCGTTCCCTCCATGGCCCCGACGGCCTCGCCTCGCAGCACTGTCACGGTCGGCACCGCTTCGTGCCCGTGGGCGCCCCGTCATTGTGTCGCACCGCGACCGGATTGGTCGTCATCCCCATTGTGTACGTCCCCATTGTGTACGTCACGAATGGCCTAAGCACCCGTCCTGTTCGTGAGCGCACGGAGTCCTCCGTCCCGCGGCCACGGAGCGACGCTCGCGGCGCCAGAAAAAAAGTTGGGAAACCCGCGTGATGAGCGCCCGTGGCGTCCGTCTCACCCATATCAGCCCTGCGCCGCGGAGAGTGATCGCAGGTCAACCGGAAGGTGGCGGGCGCCGAGGGAGACCAGTTCGAGGATGGGGATGTGTCGACACACAACCCAACAGCAGTGCTTCACCAGGAAGGTGGTCTCGCCGATGACCAGTACGCCGCTGACGTTGTCGTTCGCCGCGGCCGAGGTGCGGCGTCGTTGGTATGCGGAATCGGCGTCCGCCGGCTGGGTTTTCGCCTCCGATTGGCATGACCCTGCGGTCGACGCGCTGTGCGAAGCCTGCCTCCGGCAGGAGAACATCTGGGCTCCCGCCGAACGCCTCGGGGTGGCGAGGGCGGCCTCGGGCGCCTCGCTGGGTGAGACCCTGGCCGACGTCGACGCGCTGACCGCAGTGCTGCCCGAGCTCCCGACCGATCTGCTGTACCGGGCGGTGTCGCTGGGCTGGGCGGATCGGATGTCGACGCCAACGGCGTCGGTCTTCGATTCGCTGACCGGGCTCGTCTCGATGGATTACTTGACCACCCGGTTGGGCGAGCTGTATCGGGCCGCTGACGTGGCCGGATACCGGGTGTCAACCCATCACGCCCTCGTGGTGGTGCGCGTCGATCTTTCCGGTCGCCGCGGTTGGGACCGGTTGGCGCCGCTGATCCTCGCCGCCGACGCCCTACGCACGGTGTTCGACGGCGGCCAGAGCCTGGCCAGGCTTTCCGATCAGATGGCGGTGGCGCTGACCGATCGCGAGGACATGCTCGCCCGGCGGACGCAGCTGCTTGCCGGCCTGGTGACCGAGCGACTGGTTCAGGACCGCCCCGCCGTCCGCGCCTTCGAGCACCGCCGCTACACGCCGCTGCCCAGGGTGTGGATCGAGCAACTGCCCGACTCCCGGGCCGCGGCGGTCGCCCTGATCAGCGAATTGGGGCGATGACGGGGTAGCGCGATGAGGAGCGCATCACACCGACCACACAGTAGGACAACCAAAAGGCGTGCCGAGCGCCTTTGGTGGTAGAAGCCCCGGGGTGGGTGATCGGGCGTCAGGGACGGGCGCCTGAGGCCGCCGCGGTGATCGACCGAACCGGAACCGGACAGCCCGGCCAACCGGCGGCGGGACGATCACCGCGGAGGGCGGCCGGTACGCTGGACCATCGTGGACCCCCGCACCGGCATGCCTCGAGTGGGAATGGTCGGCGGCGGGCAACTCGCGCGAATGACCCACCAGGCCGCCATCGCCCTCGGCCAGAGCCTGGCCGTTCTGTCGGTGTCCGAGGACGATTGCGCCGCGCTGGTCACCCCGGACGTGCAGATCGGTCACCACACCGACCTGGCTGCACTCCGCCGGTTCGGCGCCGACTGCGACGTCATCACCTTCGACCACGAACACGTCCCGACCGAGCACATCCGCGCGCTTGCGGCCGAAGGTCACGCCCTCCACCCGGGAGCGGATGCGCTGCAGTACGCGCAGGACAAGTCGCTGATGCGGGAACGGCTGGCCGAGTCCGGGATCCCGGTCCCGCCGTTCGAGGTGGTGCCCGGTCCTGGTGCGGCCACCCCGGCGGTGCACCGCGCCGACGTCGCGATCCGGATCGCCGCCTTCGGCCGCGCCCACGGCTTTCCGGTGGTGGTGAAGACCGCCCGCGGCGGCTACGACGGGCGTGGCGTGGTGGTGGTGCCCGACCTCGAGGAGGCAGCGGCCGCCGCCGCGCAATTGGCCGGCTCCGGCGTCCTGGTGCTGGAGGCCTTCGTGCCCATGCGCAGGGAACTGGCGGCGGTGATCGCACGCTCCCCGTTCGGCCAGGCAGCGGCCTGGCCTGTGGTGGAAACCGTTCAGCAGCAAGGCATCTGCGTGGAAGTCATCGCGCCCGCCCCCGGCCTGGACGACGACACGGCCGCCGCGGCCACCCGGCTGGCGCTGCGCATCGCCGCCGATCTGGACGTTGTCGGGGTGCTGGCCGTCGAACTGTTCCAGACCGATCCGCAGCCGGGTGCGCCCGACGGGCTGCTGGTCAACGAATTGGCGATGCGGCCGCACAACTCCGGTCACTGGACCATGGACGGCGCCGTCACCAGTCAGTTCGAGCAGCACCTGCGGGCGGTGCTGGACTACCCGCTGGGCCGCACCGACGCGATCGCGCCGTTCACCGTGATGGGCAACGTGCTGGGCGGCCCATCGTCGGGGCCCGGCCGCGCGGGATCAGGGGACGACCAGCCGGTGATGGGGATGGGGATGGACGAGCGGGTACACCACCTGGCCGCCCGTCTTCCGGACGTCAAGGTGCACCTGTACGGCAAGGCCTTCCGGCCTGGCCGCAAACTCGGCCACGTCAATGTGATCGGGTCCGACCTGGGTGAACTGCGCCGCAAGGCGAGGTTGGCCGCCCGCTGGCTCGGCGACGGCGTCTGGCCCGATGGCTACGACGTGCACGGCGACACTCCCGGCGACACTCCCGGCGACACTGCCGGCGACGCTCCAAGGGACAATCACAGCGACGGCCCCGGTGACGTAGTCCGCAGCGTGCACGGGCTCGAGGTCGGCGGCGAGCGGTTGCTGGCGAAGGACGGGTCGTGACCGCACCAGAATCGGCATCGGCATCGGCATCGGAATCGGCCTCGGAATCGGCCTCGGAATCGGCACGGTCCGGGGGGTCCGCCCTGCCGCTCGTCGGATTGATCATGGGGAGCGACTCGGACTGGCCGGTGTTGTCCGGTGCCGGCGAGGTGCTGGACGACTTCGAGGTCCCCTACGAGGTGGGCGTGATGTCCGCGCACCGAACGCCGCAGCGGATGCTCGACTACGCCGCCGCGGCGGCCGGCCGCGGGTTGCGGGTGATCATCGCCGGAGCGGGCGGCGCCGCGCACCTTCCGGGGATGGTCGCATCGGCGACCGTGCTGCCGGTGATCGGTGTGCCGGTACCGCTCGCGACGTTGGACGGCATGGATTCGCTGCTGTCCATCGTGCAGATGCCGGCCGGGATCCCGGTGGCGTGCGTGTCGATCGGCGGAGCCGGCAACGCCGGACTGCTGGCGGTGCGCGTCCTGGCGAGCGCGGGTGACGACCTCGGGTTGCGGCTGGCCGGCGAACTTGCCGCGTACTCCGACGATCTGCAGGCGATGGTGCTGGCCAAGCACGAAGTGCTGCGCACCCGGACCGGCCGCTGAAATAGTGGCTCCGAGCGCTACCCGGTGCCGTGCCGGGGCCGTTCGCGAGAGGTGGTTCGGATGCGGGTCACCATCGGTGACGTCGCCCTGCATGCCGGCGTCAGCAAGACCACCGTCTCCCGGGTGCGCTGAACGACAAGGGCGAGGTGGAGGCGGAGACCGCCCGGCGGGTGCGGCATGTCATCGACCGGCTCGCCTACCTGCCCAGCGCACGCGCCGTCGGGCTGGTCCTCGGCAGGACCAGCACGGTCGGGATGCTGGTGCCCTCGCTGGGCTGGCCATGGATGAGCCCGATCGTGCAGGGGGGTGGCAGATATCCTCGGGGCGCGGAAGTACGGTCTGCTGCTTTACACCTGCACGCATGGCAGAGAATCGCTCGAACAGTTCGCCTCCAGCGTGGCGGCCCACTCATGTGGCGGCCTGCTGGTAGTCGTCCCCGAGGAAGGCCTGCCCTACATCACCAGGCTCTACGAGGCTGGGCTTCCGGTGGTGGTGATCGACGACCGCGGATGCGGGCCGGCGTTGCCAACGGTCGCATGCACGAACCTGGCGGGCGGTGCGTCGGCGGCCAGGCACCTGCTCGAGCTCGGCCGTCGGCGGCCGATCGTGCTGACCGGCCGCCGGAAGTACGGCTGCGTGAAGGAGTGACTGGCCGGCTTCGCCGAGGTCTACCGATCGGCGGACCTGCCACTGGGCGACGAGCAGATCGTCGAGGGCGATTTCACCGTCGACGGCGGGCGCGCAGCGACGGACGCGCTGATCCGATCCGGCCGAGGGTTTGACGCGGTGTTCGCGATGAACGACCTGTCGGCGGCCGGGGTGATCGCGGTCCTCAGGGAATCCGGCCGGACGATGCCGGGCGATGTCGCGGTGATCGGGTTCGACGACGTGGAGATGGCGATACATACCGACCCACCCCTGACGACGATCCGCCAGCCGACGCACGAGATGGGCGCGACCGCGGCCGGTCTGCTGCTGGCGGCACTCGCCGGCGCACCGTTGCCGGCGGGGCCGACCGTGCTGCCGACCAATCTGGTCGTCCGGACGTCGACGGTCGCCTGATCGACGGCCGACGTCGGGGGTCGAGCGCTTGAAAGGTACTCCAATGGGTGACTTTGCGTAGTTGGATGGTCACATGACGCTACCTTCACGGCGGTCCACGGCTTACCGTGAGCCTGTTGCCAGAAGAATCCGATCGGGACAGAGGTCGTAGCCCCAGCGCCGCGGGCTTCCTCCACGTCGATCGCGAAGACGGGGGAATCCGCATGAGGATCAACGAAGATCAGGCACGTCCTTTCGTCGCCACCCGACGTCAGGTGCTCCAGGGCTGCGCGGTGGTGGTGGGCGCCGGCCTGCTGGCCGCGCACGGCACGAGGGTGGCCAGTGCCGCCCATGACCCGGCCACTGGCGCCGGCGCTGACGGCGCCCCGGCTGTACCCGGTCTGCCGAAGGCCAACATCTTGGCGCTGCCGGGGGGCGGGACCTCCTACAACGGCTGGCCAGTGGGCACGCCGGCGTCGACCATCGGCGTGCAGAACTTCGTGGTCCCGGGAACGAACGTGACGTTGCCGCTGAAGTCGGGCGATGTGGCGACCGCGCTGACCTACGTCGCCCGACGGTTCAATGCCGAAGTCGAGGCCCTCGATCGCTCGCAGTGCTGGGGATATGACTACCGCGCGAATGTCAACAACCCGAGCGTCTGGTCGAATCACGCCTCCGGCACGGCCATCGATCTGAACGCGGTCAAGCACCCCAACGGGGCCAGGGCGACGTTCACCGCCGCCCAGACCGCCGCGGTCCGGGAGATCCTCTCGTTCTGCGGGAAGGTCGTCTACTGGGGTCAGGACTACACCGGCACCGTTGACGGCATGCACTTCGAGATCAATGTGCCGCCCGGCGATCCCAGGCTGGCCAGCCTGGCGGCTCGGACCCGGACCGGCGGCACGACGCCTATCGGTTGTCTGGATTCGGTGACCGCGATGTCGAACAGCCGCATACGACTCAGGGGCTGGGCGTTCGATCCCGACGAATCACGGGAAGAGATATCGGTGGCCGTCTACATGGATGGCGGGGGCATCGATTGGTTCCCGACGGGGGGCTCCCGGCCCGATGTCGCTTCTGTGTTCGGTATCGACGGAGACCACGGGTTCGATATCGTCGTGGACGCATCGCCGGGGAACCACAGACTTGACGTTTTCGCGATCAATATCGATGGCGGCGCCGCGAACCCACTCATCGGGCAACGCAGTGTCCAGGTCGGCATTCCGATCGGGTGCCTGGACAGCATCGTCGCCAACGGTCGTACCGTCGTCCTGCAGGGCTGGGCGTTCGA
Source organism: Mycobacteriales bacterium (assembly GCA_038325895.1). Taxonomy (GTDB): domain Bacteria; phylum Actinomycetota; class Actinomycetes; order Mycobacteriales; family Nakamurellaceae; genus Nakamurella. Next base: position 238 of record JBBQJM010000157.1, on the reverse strand, counting down.
TCCGGATCAACCCTCGACGTCGATTCAGGTGGCGGTGTACCGGAATGGTGAGGGGATCAATTGGTTCCCGACCGGTCGGTCCCGCCCGGACGTCGACGCGGTTTTCGGGATCGGCGGCAGGCACGGCTTCAACATTTCGTTCCAGTCCCCGCCGGGCCCGCAGCGAATCGATGTCTATGCGATCAATGTCGGGCCGGCCACCGACAACCCGTACATCGCCAGTCGAACGGTGACGGTG
>JBBQJM010000156.1:0-8553 GCA_038325895.1 Mycobacteriales bacterium | reverse complement strand
ACGTTCTGGCCCGCATCCTGGAGGAGGCCGACCACGTCCGGAGCAACCCCCGGGACATCGACGACGTCTGGGCCACGGAAGACTGGGCCCGGAGGCGGGCCCACGAGATCATTGCGGCGCATCGAGCGGTACCGAAGGTCGCCGCACAGACTCCCCCGGCCGGGAAAGCAACAGCCGAGCAAGTAGCGGCCGGGACAGTAGCAACAGAGACAGCAGCAACAGAGAAGGTAGGGGCGCGGCACTGATGTGGACCGTGATCGGGTTCGTGCTCTTCCTGCTCGCCTTGCTGTTCTCCATCGCCTGGCACGAGCTGGGCCATTTGAGCTTCGCCAAGCTCTACAACGTCCGCACCACGCAGTACATGGTCGGGTTCGGCAAGACGATGTGGTCCAAGCAGGTCGGGGAGACCGAGTACGGCTTCAAGGCGGTGCCGCTCGGCGGTTACATCCGGATGGTCGGCATGGTTCCGCCCGGCAAGGACGGCCGGCAGAAGGTCACCACCACGGCGATGGGCGTGACCGGGATGTTCCGCAACATCGTAGAGGAAACCCGGGCCGGGGACCGGTCCCAGGTCAGTCCCGAGGACGAGGGCCGGCAGTTCTACCAGCTGCATCCGGCGAAGCGGATCGTGGTGATGATGGCCGGTCCGGTGATGAACCTGATCCTGGCCGTGGGCATCTTCGCGATCCTGCTCGTCGGCATCGGAGTGCCCACGCCGAGCACCACCATCAGCCAGGTCAACGCCTGCGTCATCCCGGCCGCGGCCGCGGGCCAGCAGCAGCAGACCACCTGCCAGCCCGGTGATGCACCCACCCCGGCGGCGCAGGCCGGCCTGCAGACCGGCGACGAGATCACCGCGTTCGACGGCACACCCGTCAACGACTGGGCGCAGCTGACCGGGCTGATCCGAGCCGCCCCGAACACCACCGTCGCCCTGACCTATGTCCGGGGCGGCGAGCAGGTCACCACCGCTGTCGCGCTGGTGGAGAACCTGCGCCCGGTCGTCGACGTGAACGGCAACCAGACCGGCGTCGAGCCGGCGGGCTTCCTCGGCGTGTCGCCCACCAGTCCGTACACCCCGCAGAGTTTCGGCGCGGCGATCGGACGGACCGGCGACTACATCGGCGCGGCGGCGAAGGCCGTCGTCACCATCCCGGCACGAATCCCGGCGCTGTGGAACTCGATCGTCGACAGTGCGCCGCGGGACATCAACACCCCGGTCGGGATCGTCGGCGCCGGCCGGATCGGCGGCGAGATCCTGGAATCGGACACCACCGGCAAGGACAAGCTGGTGCTGTTCCTCAACCTGGTCGCCGGGTTCAACATGGCGCTGTTCCTGCTGAACATGCTGCCGTTGCTGCCGCTGGACGGCGGGCACATCCTCGGCGCGATGATCGAATGGGTCCGCAAGGGCTGGGCGAAATTCCGGCACAAGGCCGACCCTGGCCCGTTCGACGTGGCCAAGCTGATGCCGGTGGCTTACGTCGTGGCACTGCTGTTCATCGGACTGACGGCACTGACCCTGGTGGCCGACATCGTCAACCCGGTCAAGATCTTCGGCTGACGCCCGCACCACGCCTGAACCAGACCCGAGAAAGAACACGCCTGAACCAGACCCGAGAAAGAAGACGACACGACATGTCCGTCACCGCATCATCCGGATCAGCATCCATCGGTCTGGGGCTGCCGAGCATGCCCGCCGACCGGGTGGTCCCGGTGCTGGCGCCGCGCCGGGTGACGCGGCAGCTGAACGTCGGTGGGGTGGGGGTCGGCAGCGACTCGCCGGTGTCCGTGCAATCGATGACCACAACGGTGACGGCGGACATCAACGCGACCCTGCAGCAGATCGCCGAGCTGACCGCGTCCGGCTGCCAGATCGTCCGCGTCGCCGTGCCGACCAACGACGACGCCGCGGCGCTGGCGGTCATCGCCAAGAAGTCGCAGCTGCCGGTCATCGCGGACATCCATTTCCAGCCCAAGTACGTGTTCGCGGCCATCGACGCCGGCTGCGCCGCAGTGCGGGTGAACCCTGGCAACATCAAGGCCTTTGACGACAAGGTGGGCGAGATCGCCCGCGCGGCCGGGGACGCCGGGACCCCCATCCGGATCGGCGTGAACGCGGGCTCCCTGGACAAGCGACTGTTGGCCAAATACGGCAAGGCCACCCCGGAGGCGCTGGTCGAATCCGCACTGTGGGAGTGCTCGCTGTTCGAGGAGCACGACTTCCGGGATATCAAGATCTCGGTGAAGCACAACGATCCGGTGATCATGGTGCGGGCGTACGAGCTGCTGGCCGAGCAGTGCGATTACCCGCTGCACCTCGGCGTGACGGAGGCCGGGCCGGCGTTCCAGGGCACCATCAAATCTGCCGTCGCGTTCGGCGCGCTGCTGTCCAAGGGCATCGGCGACACGATCCGGGTCTCCCTCTCCGCGCCGCCGGTCGAGGAGGTGAAGGTCGGGCTGCAGATCCTGGAGTCGCTGAACCTGCGGGAGCGCGGCCTGGAGATCGTCTCCTGCCCGTCCTGCGGTCGTGCGCAGGTGGACGTGTACACCCTTGCTGAAGAGGTGAGCGCAGGTCTCCAAGGTTTGGATGTCCCGCTGCGGGTCGCGGTGATGGGCTGCGTGGTGAACGGGCCGGGTGAGGCGCGGGAGGCCGACCTGGGGGTGGCGTCCGGCAACGGCAGGGGGCAGATCTTCGTCAAGGGCGAGGTCATCCGCACCGTCCCGGAGAGCCAGATCGTCGAGACGCTGATCGACGAGGCCATGCGGCTGGCCGACGCGATGCGTGACGCCGGATCGCCGTCCGGGGAGCCGTCGGTCTCGCTGTCCTGACCGGGCAGCAAGCCGTCGGTCTCGCTGCCCTGACCGGGCAGCAAGCCGGCTGACACGTTGACGGCCGGGCATCTTCCAGCGAATCGGGAATAACCGGCAAACACGGCTACTGTGAAGGAGACACGTACGCCCCAGACCATGGCGACGGCCATTTCTTTCCTGCGGCTGAAACTGGGGGCGTTGCGGTGCCACATGAATGCGCCCTGATGCAGCACCGAGCGTGGAGCGTAGCCAGGATTCGGTCGTGATGTCGTCCGCTGGGATCGGCGACGCCCGGATCGGCGCAATTCCCCAGCAACGCACCGCTGACGAAGCCCACCGGCACATCGTTCCCGGCGACGCGAGCACCCTGTCCTCCACCCGGATGCGGGAACTACTGGTCGAGGTCGAAGAACGCATCGAGGAGATCGTCGGTAGCACCCGGGAGCGGATGGATGCCCAGCTCAGAGCGGTGATGGCGGTGTCCTCCGGGCTGGACCTGGCAGCCACCCTCCGCCAGATCGTCGAGGCCGCACGGGAACTGGTGGACGCGCAGTACGGCGCGCTCGGCGTCCTGGGCAATGGCGGAATGCTCACCCAGTTCATTCACGCCGGAATCGACGACGAAGCGCGCGAATTGATCGGGCCGCTGCCGACCGGCCACGGTCTACTGGGCGTGGTCATCGAAGACGTGAAACCGCTTCGGCTGGAAGACCTTTCGCAGCATCCGATGTCCGCCGGGTTCCCGGCCCACCACCCGCCGATGCGCTCGTTCCTGGGCGCAGCCGTGCGGGCCCGCAGCGAGGTGTTTCGGCAGGCTCTATCTGACCGAGAAGCGTTGTGATTCCCCGTTCACCGATGACGACGAGATCGTGGTGCGCGCGCTGGCAGCGGCGGCGGGAGTGGCGATCGACAATTCCCGGCTGTACGAGCAGTCACGCCGCCGGCAGCGATGGCAGGAGGCGACCAGCGAGGTCACCACCGAGCTACTGATCGGCACCGACACCGATGCAGCGCTGCAGCTGATCGCCGGCCGGGCCAGGGAACTGACCGGATCCGACTACACCCTGATCGCACTGCCCGAGGATGAGGACGCGGCCCACAGCGCAACCGCCGGACTGACGGTGGTGGTCAGCGCGGGCCTGATGACCGACCGCATCAACGGCCTGCGGATTCCGATCGTCGGCTCCACCGCAGGCGCCGTGTTCACCGACCACATACCGCGCAACGTCGCTCACCTCGGGTTCGATCTGTCGGTCGGCCCCACTGTCGAATTCGGGCCCGCACTGGTGATGCCGCTCGGCGCCGACGACGCGATGTCCGGAGTGCTGCTGGCCATTCGGAAACCTGCCGCACCGGATTTCGATGCGAACGACTTGCAGCTGGTCGCCACGTTCGCCGACCAGGCCGCGCTGGCGTTGCAGCGCGCACGCCACTCGTTTTCGCTCCGTGAGCTGGAGGTGCTCGCCGACCGGGACCGCATCGCCCAGGAATTGCACGATCATGTGATCACGCAGTTGTTCGGCGTCGGCCTGGGCCTGCATGGCACCCAACGCCGGGCAAAGTCCCCGGCACTCGCCGCGCGCATCGCCGAGCACATCGAGCAACTGAACGCCGTCATCACCGAGATCCGCACCGCGGTCTTCGATTTGAACTCGGTGACGCCCGAAACCCCGCGGCTGGGCGGCATCCTGACCAACATCGTGGACGAGATCACTGCCGACACCGAGCTGCACACATCCGTCGGGTTCTCGGGGCGGGTTGACATCGTCTCGCCGGACCTGGCCCGGCAGGCGCAGGCCGTGCTCCGCGAAGCGGTCAGCAACACGGTCCGGCATGCGGGCGCCACCGAACTGGGCGTCACCATCACCGTGGGTGCCGACCTCGTGCTGGACGTCAGCGACAACGGCATCGGGATCCCGGACACTGCTGCGCGCAGCGGGCTGCACAACCTCGTCTCCCGGGCCGCGGCCTCCGGCGGCAGCTGCGTCGTCGAACGATCCGCGAGCGGCGGCACCCATCTGATCTGGTCCGCACCGCTCTGACCGGCGGCGCCGCCGATCGGCCCGTCCAGGTCCAGGTTCAGATCCGATTGGTGGGAACGGGTACCCCCTCAGCGGAAGCGGCTATCACATTGGCGATCTCGCTCGCCGACGCACCGGATGCCCTCCGGGGCCAGCAAGGTCGGAGAGAGGGCAAATGATCGCCCTGGTCCGGTCGACACTCTCCAGCGCGCGTCCGAGCGCCGAGGACATTTGCAGCAGATTGGCCATCCGCCGGACGTCGGCAGTCTGATTGGTGCCTGCACCATTGGAACAATGCCGGATTGAAGAACACCACGTCGCCCTTTGCCAACGGCAATTGCACGTGGTTTTGGGCGAAATACTCGACGAATTCCGGCAGGCCGGTTGTCAGGTATCCGGGCAGATATTTCTGCGAGTGCGGAAGGTACATCGTCGGTCCAGTTTCCACTGGATGTCGCAATGCGCGACGGCGGCTTGCAGGGTGAGTCGAAGAAACCTCGGGTGCGCGACGGCCAGCCTGTCCAGGGCGCCCCAGATCCGGTCGTTGGCAACCGGCTTCGCGGAATGATCGCCGGACACCTGGCCGGCGGCCCGTTGCCGGCAAGGAAGCTCGTTGAAGGCGTCGGTCGCCCCGGCGATGACCGCGCGGTCGAACGCGCCCTGAGACGGTGATCCCGGGTCCGGTCCGTCCATCAGCGCGCCGGCGATCTCCGACTGAGAAGCGGCCGCGGGTAGCGCCTGTGGCCATCACCCATCGAAAAGCCATCATGCTCACGAGCTCAGCACCCGTGGCACACGGTTGGCACCACGACGTCCGCCGGGCATGCCGGATGGTCCTTCAGGGCCGCGGCGCCGTTGCCGGGCCGCCCTCGTTCGCCGTCACCCCGGTGCGCGCCGTCACGCTGGGCACAATCCAGCTCGGCTGGGGTCGGCGACCGTGATAGAGGGAGGCGAACCGGAGAACGGGTGGCGGGCCGGCGGGCTGCTGCCGGTCCAGTCTGCACCTCCGGTCAGCCCACCGGCGACGGCCGGCAGCGATGCCTGGCAGTCTGTGCCCATAACCGCTCGAGTCCGTGAAGGCCCCGAATGTCCCGCACCCCGCCGTTCGTCCCGCCTCAGGTGCGGCTCTGCCTCGGAGCCGCCGCGTGCTGACCACCAGTTTCGCCCGGGTGCTCGGTCCCTCGCACACCGCTGCGGTGTCCCGCGTACTCGCGGCTGACCCGATCGCCGGGTGCATGGTGGCGGCCCGCTTCGAGCAGGTCGGGATGAACGAGGCCGCGCTGGGCGGACAGTTCTGGGGCGTGGCCGGCGGCCGCGACGGGCTGATGTTCGCCGGTGCCTCGATGGTGCCGCTGGCCGGTGATCCAGCCGCGATGCGGTCGTTCGCGCACATCGCCGGACGGCGCGGGCGCAAGTGCGCCACCATTCTCGGACCGGCGGATCTGGTGCTACCGCTGTGGGAGCGGCTGGAACCGCGGTGGGGATCCGCCCGAGATGTCCGTGCCGATCAACCCCTGATGGCCTGTCCCGGTGATCCGTTCGGGCCGGTCGACCAGGATGTCCGGCCGGTGCGGCCGGATCAGCTGGAGGTGTACTTCCCGGCGGCGGTGGCGATGTTCACCGAGGAGGTCGGGGTGGACCCGCGGGTGGGCGACAACGGCCGTGGCTACCGGGCCCGGATCGCCGACCTGATCGCCGGCGGCCGCGCCTTCGCGAGTTTCGACGGCGACCGGGTGATGTTCAAGGCCGAGATCGGCTCGCTGTCCCAGCGGGTGGCCCTGATCCAAGGGGTGTGGGTGCACCCCGACCTGCGCGGCCAGGGCAGAGCTGCGCCCGGCATGGCGGCGGTCGTCCGGGCGATCCAGCACAACCTGGGCCGGGTGCCCAGCCTGTACGTCAACCAGTACAACGAGCGGGCGCTGAGCGCGTACCGGCGGATCGGGTTCCAGCAGGTCGGCAGGTTCGCCTCGGTGCTGTTCTGAAGCCGCTGTTCTGAAGCCGCTGTTCTGAAGCCGCCGTCCTGAAGCCGCCGTCCTGAAGCCGCCGTCCCGACGCCGCCGTCCTGACGCCGCTGTGCTGACGCCGCTGTCCTCAAGCCGCGAACCGGATCCGCCATGGCTGCGTACTCCTGGGTGCCGCACGGCGGATCGGGCCCGGGAATCCGGGCGGCGATCGCCGGGCTATCGAGCCGGCGGCGATCAGCAACCAGGAGGCTGCCCCATGGCATCGCATCATCCGACACCAGGCCCGCTGGCTCCGGACTCGGCAGAGGACCGTCTGCCGTGCGTCTCGGTGGCGAATCCCCGGCGGGTGCGCCTCGGTGCGGGCGCCCGGACGGCGTTCGCAGGTCGCCCGGCGATCCTGCTCCGCCGCTGGACGCGGCTCATTCCCAGGTTGCCGCGCATCCCGGCGGCTGCGCGCTTCGCCTGACGAGGATCGACGGACCGTCGTTGGCCCGCGGTGGAGCGCTCTGCCGCGGCCTTGCCGTTGACAGTCTCTCAGTACCCGACGGTCCGTACCCCCGAAGCAGGTACGGATGTCTGTGCCGCGCGGCACCGGGATCGTCAATGCCGACAGCCCGGCCCGGGCTGGTTCACCCGCCCGTTGCCCGCTGGCTGCGAGCTGACAGGCCCTCCGCGTCAAGGAGTTTCAGCATGCCCCCGAGCACCGTGCTGTTCTGCGGGTTGCCCGCCTTCGGTCACCTGTACGCGATGATGCCGCTTGCGCTCGCGGCGCGGGCCGCAGGCCATCAGGTGGTCTACGCGACCGGGGCGCCGTTCGTCGGACGTCAGTGCCGACGATCACGGACGTCGTCAGCCGGGCGGCGGCCTGACGAGTCAGTCTCGGGCCATCTGGTCCACGCAGACCGTCACGGCCAGCAGGAACGCCTGGTTCTCGCCGTCCGCGATCTCCACCCCGTAGGTGTCCCTCAACCGGAACCACTTCTTCGAGATGGTCGCGACGGTATTCCCGTCACGTTCGATCGCGTACTCGTGGTCGACGAAGTTGCCGTGCGCCGTGAGGTCCTGCCCGTCGTCGACGTCGATCTTGTACCGGTCACGGATGCCGATCAAGGCTTTGTGCACGCTGGCCTCGATGGTCCCGCACTCGATCTTCATGCTGTCCCGGACGTGCAGGACGCGTTCTTTGATCGTGGCGACATCCTCGCCGGAACCGTTCTTCAGCACGAACGTGTCGCGGATGCGGAAGGCCTTGCCGTCGACCTTGTAGATCTTCTCGCCCGACTCGTTCTCGATCCAGAAGTCGTCGCCGATCGACATCAGCTTCTCGCGCATCTGGTAGCGCTGGGGCGAGGGCTGGTCGTTGTGGTGCCGGAAGAGTCCCATGACAGTCAGGATGACGCGACCGGGCCGGCGACGTCATCGCCTGGGGCGGATGAATCGCGCACCGGCGGTCCGGCGGCGAAGGTGGTCTCCAAGTCCGAGGTCGCCCGCGCCGCCGTCAACTCGGCCAGACAGGCGCCGAGCCAGCGGTACACCCACTCCTGGGCCAGCGGCCGGGTCTCGCAGAAGACGATGGGCACCGAAGGGAACCGGGCTTGCGCCTCCGCGACGGCCTCCGCCACCCGGGCGCCGGCGGCGTGCGTGAGCGCGAAGAGCCGGCTGTACTTGTCCTCGACCACGACGGCGGCCCGCGGCAGACCGCTGAGCTCGGCCAGTGCGTACGTGAGTTTGCCGGACAGCAGGCTGCTCGCCAG
>JBBQJM010000155.1:0-8561 GCA_038325895.1 Mycobacteriales bacterium | reverse complement strand
GGGGGATGCTTGGGCGACCCGGTGCGCAATACCGCCAGGAACTCCGACACGTCGGCAGCGGTGATCTGGTGGACCTCGGTACGGCCTGCGCGAGCCAGGAACTGCAGGTAACGCTCCAGGTCGCGGCGGTAGGACAGCAGCGTGTTCCTGGCCACCCCTCGCTCCACCGCGAGATGGTCGAGGTAGACCCGCAACGCCGAGGTCAGGGCCGCAGCCGGTTCAACCTGATGGTCTGCCTCAGCGGTTGCACCGCCGTCCGGTCGAGGGACGCCGCCCGGGCCGGCCAGCGCGGACGCAGCCGTCACCGATCCTCTGATTCCGCAAGCGGTGGGGCCCCCGGGATGTCGGGGGCGGTAGCGGTCGCCCACGGCAGGTCGCCGTTGTACGTGCGCTCGACCGGACCCTCGCGCAGGGTCCGCTCGGCCGCCAGGATCCCGGAGACCGCCATGCCGTTGACGATGCGCCCGTCGAGCACGGCCTGCACCGCGGTCGACAACGGGACCAGCACGACCCGGAGCTCGGCCTCCTCGTGGTCACCGGGGTCCGGCCGGCCGAGGTGGGTGAGGTCCGTGGCCAGGAAGATCCGGACGATCTCCTCCGAGAAGCCCGGTGACGGGGCGACATCGACCAGTACCGACCAGTTCGCCGCGGCGTACCCGGTCTCCTCGACGAGCTCTCGGGCCGCGGTCTGCTGCGCGCCTTCGCCGTGCACATCCATCAGCCCGGCGGGCAGTTCCCACAGCCGGCGGCCCAATGGGTGCCGGTACTGCTCGATCAGGACCACGTTGGGATCAGGATCTGCGGCGGCACCTGCGCCGTCCGCCGAATCGAGAGCAACAATGGCCACCGCATTGTCGTGCTCGACCACCTCCCGCTTGGCCGTATTGCCGTCCGGCATCACCACGTCATCGATCCGCACCGCGGTGACGGCGCCGTCGAACACCCGCTGGCTGGAGGTCACCGAGAAGAGCGGTCGTGCCGTTGTCGCTGGGTCGCTCATCCCCACTCCCCCGGCCGACCTGCCGCCAATTCGCCCGAGAGTCGTTGTGACACAATCTTTATCCTGCGGTCGCCCGTCGCGCGGCTCATCGGACGCCTACCGGGTCGGCCACCGATTCCAGCGGTGCCATCTCGTCCTCACCGATCGGCAGCCGTTCGGATTCCAGGTAGTCCAGCGCTGCCCGCACGAAAGCCGCGAACAGCGGATGCGGACGGGTCGGCCGTGACTTGAATTCCGGGTGCGCCTGGGTGGCGACCAGGAACGGGTGCTGACCCCGGTCGAGCTCGACGAACTCGACCAGCGAGGAATCCGGTGAGGTGCCGGACAGGTGCAGTCCGGCCTGTTCCAGTGCGTCCCGGTAAGCGTTGTTCACCTCGTACCGGTGCCGGTGCCGCTCGGAAACGCTGGTGGTGCCGTAGATCTCGGCGACCAACGAGCCCGGCACCAGCCGCGCCGGGTAGGCGCCCAGCCGCATGGTGCCACCCATGTCCTTGGCGCCTGCGACCACGTCGGTCTGGTCGACCATGGTGGCGATCACCGGGTCCGCGGCGTTGGCGTCGAACTCCGCAGAGTTCGCACCGCCCAGCCCCGCGAGGTTGCGGGCAGCCTCGATGACGATGCACTGCAGGCCCAGGCACAGCCCGAGCACCGGGATGCGATTGATCCTGGCGTAGTTGATCGCGCCGATCTTGCCCTCGATGCCGCGCACGCCGAAGCCGCCGGGTATCAGCACGCCCTGCACGTCGCCCAGAGCGGCGGAGGCGCCGGCGTAGGTCTGGCAGTCGTCGGAGGCGACCCAGACCAGTTCGACCCGGGTGTGGTGGGCGAACCCACCGGCGCGCAGGGCCTCCGTCACCGACAGGTAGGCATCGGGCAGGTCGATGTACTTGCCGACGATGGCGATCCGCACCGTCTCGGCCGGGTGGTGCACGCGGTCCAGCAGGTCGCCCCACACCGTCCAGTCGACGTCGTGGAAGCTCAGGTTGAGCCGGCGCACCACGTACGCGTCCAGACCCTCCCGGTGCAGCACTCGCGGGATGTCGTAGATGGACGGGGCGTCCGGCGTGGAGATGACCGCCTCGGCGTCGACGTCGCACATCAGCGAGATCTTCCGCTTCAGCGGCTCGGGGATTTCCCGGTCGGCGCGGCAGATCAACGCGTCCGGCTGGATACCGATGTTGCGCAGCGCGGCGACCGAATGCTGGGTCGGCTTGGTCTTGAGCTCGCCGGACGGCGCCAGGAAGGGCACCAGCGAGACGTGCAGGAAGAAGACGTGGTCCCGGCCGACCTCGTGGCGGACCTGCCTGGCGGCCTCCAGGAACGGCAGCGACTCGATGTCGCCGACCGTCCCGCCGATCTCGGTGATCACCACGTCCGGCGATTTCCCGTCAGGATCGGGATCGGCCATCGCCCGGATCCGGTCCTTGATCTCGTTGGTGATGTGCGGGATGACCTGCACGGTGTCGCCCAGGTACTCGCCGCGCCGTTCCCTGGCGATCACCCGTGAGTAGACCTTGCCGGTGGTCACGTTGGCGTCGGCCGACAGGTTGCGGTCCAGGAACCGCTCGTAGTGCCCGATGTCCAGGTCGGTTTCCGCGCCGTCCTCGGTGACGAAGACCTCGCCGTGCTGGAACGGGTTCATCGTGCCGGGATCGACGTTGATGTACGGGTCGAGCTTCTGCATGGTCACCCGCAATCCGCGGGAGGTGAGCAGCCGGCCGAGGCTCGATGCCGTCAGACCCTTACCCAGTGATGAGGCGACGCCGCCGGTGACGAAGATGTGCTTGGTGATCCGCGGCATTTGTGCCAAGGCAACTCCCCGTGTCCGTTGTCGGACGAATCCGACAGTGGCCACCGCCGGAATGTCCGGCAATGGTCCGTCGCCAACCTCGACGAACGGGCTCGGCGACCGCCTGTGACGGCGACCGCCCCACGGGATTTCACCCTAACATCACGTCGCCCCGCCGGGGTGTCGCCGCAGGTCGACACCGCCCGAACGAGAAACGGGTGACGGGCGAGCGACCGCTCAGCAGACACGAATCGAGTCGCCGCTTTCGGTCCTCTCCGTCGCGCGGAGAGGACCGATCCTGGCGACTCGATGTGCGGTACTGCCGTGGATCAGCCGGCGGCGAGCGTCGGCACCTGAGCCTGCGCGTTCTCGGCGAGTCCGTATCGGCCCACCCCGCCGCCGTTCTGCTCGACCAAGCCGAGCACGGCGGCCAGCCGACCCGAGGAGGTGTCCAGGTCGTCGACGGTCGTGACCGCCGCGGTGGCGGCCGTATCTGAACGGATCACGCCGACGACGCCGGTCTCGCCCTCGGACCCGGTCCGGCCGGCGACGACGACCCCGGTCGCCGACTTCTTCAGCTGCGCGGCGAGGTCCGCGATGGCCGCCGCCCGGTCGGCCTCCGAGCCGCCGGTCACGGCGCCGCCGGTCAGGATGACTACGGAACTCCCCGGCGCCGGGGTGCCAGTGACGGAGATGAAGCCGCCGCTGGTCAGCGCGGCCAGGGCAGCGGCCGCCTGATCGGGGTTGGCCGCACCGGAACCGTCCGGCTTGACGACGAGCACCGATCCGAGCAGGCCGCCGGCCACCGCGCCGACCTGCGGCACCTCGGGCAGCGTCGCGCCCGTCGGCAGCGACTTCGCGGCCAGCGAGCGCAGCTCGTCCGCGCGCGCAGGGTCGGCGAAGTCCGTGGTGACCTGGATCTGCGCGGTGACGGTGGCGCCGGCCCGGTTCAGCAGACTCAGCACCGCGTCGCGGTCGGCCGGGTCCGCGTCGGCCGTGGTGATCAGCACGACGTTGGTCTTGGGCAGCGTGCCGCGGACGGCCAGCTGACCGACGGCGCCGGCGAACTTCTCGTCACCGGTGACCCGGTTGGTCAGGTCGGTATTCGTCGAGCTGAGCCCCTCCTGCTGGCTGGTCAGGCTCTGGTTGTCGCTCTGCAGGCCGGACAGCAGCGGCGAGGAGATCTTGGTCGCACCCAGCACGATGCCCAGCGCCAGGGCCAGGAACACCGCCGCCAGCGAAACGATGTGATAGCGCATCGAGATCATCCGAAGAGCCCCTTGACCCATTCCACGAGTTGGTTCCACCAGCCGCGGAGCAGATCCGCGTAAATGCCGCCGACGTCCGAGACCACCAGCGCCGCAACCATCGCGGCGGCCGCTGCGACGATCAGCAGCATGACCACCCACCAGGAGATCCGGGAGCGGTAGAGCGTCGCAACGGCGGGCGCCTCGACGATCTTGTTGGCCACCCGCATCCGGACCAGGAAGGTGGAAGCGGTCGAGCCGCGGCCACGGTCGAGCAGATCGGTCAGCGTGGTCCGGATGCCGACCGTGACGATCAGCGAGGCGTTATGCGCATCGACCAGCAGCAGCGCGAGATCCTCGGTGGTGCCGGTGGCGGGAAACGTCACCGCGCCGACGGCGAGGTCCTGCAACCGTTCCAGACCTGGCGCGTGCCCGTCGGTGTGCGCGGGAATCACGACTTCGGCGCCGCAGCGCAGCGTCTCGGAGTCGATCGATTCCGGGTTGCCGATGATCAGGTCCGGCGTGTAGCCCGCCTCCCGCAACGCGTCGGCGCCGCCATCCACGCCGACCAGCACGGGGTGATAGTCGGAGATGTATTTCTTGAGCGACTTGAGCTGTGCCTTGTTGTCTGCGGAGGCGGACACCACCAGCACCTGTTTGCCCTCGAGGTCGGTGCTGATCTGCGGCACCCCGACGCCATCCAGCAGTAGCGTCCGTTCCCGCTTCATGTACTCGATCGCGTTGGCCGCGAACGCCTCCAGCTGGGAGGACATCCCGGTCTTCGCCTCGATCATCAGGTCGGCGATCGACTCCGGGTTCTGTTCGGTGCCCTGTGCGACCGGCTCCTCACCCAGGTACACCACGCCGCCGTCGATGCGGATCTTGGCACCGTCCTTGACCTTGCCGAAGATCTTCTCGCCGACGCCGTCGACCAGGATGATGTCCGAGGCCACCAGGATCTCCGGGCCCAGGTTCGGGTACCGGCCGGAGATCGACGGTGATGCGTTGATGACCGCCGTCACGCCCGCCTTCACCAGCGCATCCGCGGTCGCCCGATCGATGTCGATGTGGTCGACGATGACGATGTCCTTGTGACCGACCCGTCCCAGCAAGGTGTCACTACGTCGCGACACCCGTGCGACGCCTGTGACTCCCGGCAACGCGCGTGACTGGCGTGACAGAAGTTTCATTCCTCGATCGTGACAGTGAGCCGCATGTTACGGCGGTAGGCAACGGGCCGTGTCGCACCTTTCCGGTCCCGTCACCCGCCGTGATCAGGTCAGATTCTCTTTTCGGATCCGGTGACGCATCCGGTTCCCGCCGCAGTGGGTGTTGCGGCGCACGACACAGATCATTGTGACCGCTCGGGGAGCGACGGCCGGCCCGACTACCCTGCCTTCCGCTGCTCGGGGGGGCGACGGGCGGCCCTTCTACCCCGCCTTCCGCCGCTTGTTCGGCGCCGTGACGGCCGCAGCGAGCAGGTCCCTGGCGTGCGCGCGGGCGCTGGTGCCGTTGGTGCCGCCCAGCATCCGGGCCAGCTCCACCTCGAGCGCGACACCGGTGACCACCCGCAGATCGGAGCGCCCGACCGCACCGAGCGACCCGGCGTCGACGACGACATGACGGTCGGCAAAGGCGGCCACCTGCGCGAGGTGGGTCACCACGATCACCTGATGGTTGCGGGCCAACAAGGCCAGCCGGCGTCCGATCTCGGTCGCGGCCCGACCTCCGACACCGGCATCCACCTCGTCGAACACCAAGGTGGCCACCGGGTCGGCGTCGGTCAGCACCACCTCGAGAGCGAGCATCACCCTGGACAACTCACCACCGGAGGCACCCTTCGCGATCGGCAGTTCTGGGGCCCCGGGATGTGCTGTCATGACGATCTCGACCTGATCGATCCCGTCGACACCGGCGGACAGGAAGCGTCCCTCGACCTCGACCGCATCGGCGTCCGCCGAACTGGCCGGGCGCTGCGTCACGGCGACCCGGACCGCGGCTCGGCCCATGGCAAGGTGCGCGAGCTCGTCGGTGACCAGATCGCCGAGCCGAGCGGCAGCCTCCCGGCGTCGCTCGGAGATCGCCAGCGCGGCGTGCCCGACCGCCGCGGCCAGCCTGTCGACGTGGTCGGATAGTTCGGCCAGCCGGTGATCCGAGGAATCCAGGGAGTCCAGCTCGTGTTCGGCGGCGGAGACCCAGGCCAGCACGGCATCGACGTCGGCTCCGTACCGGCGGGTGAGTGTCTTGAGCACCGCTTGCCGAGACAGCAGTTGCTCCAACCTGGCCGGGTCGGCATCCAGATCGGCAAGGAACCCGGACAGGTCCGCGGCGACATCGGCCACCATCACCGAGGCCTGATCGAGCTGGCCGGAGAGTTCGGTCAGCCGAGGGTCACCGGCGGCCTGGAGGTCGTGCCGGGCAGCCTGGATCAGACCGACCACGGTGGCTGCATCGGTCAGCGTCTCGACGCCCACCAGCCCGGTCAGGGCGCCTTGGGCGCCGGCCCGAACGGCGTCGGCGTTCTCTCTCCGGCGGACTTCCGCGACCAGATCGGCGTCCTCCCCCGGCAGCGGAGCGATCTCGGCGATCTCGGCCAGCGACAGCCGGAGCATCTGCTCGCGCTGCGCGTTCTCGCGGGCCCGGGCCCGTCGGTTGGTCAGATCGCAGACGGCTTCCTGCCATCGGGCGCGCACCTTGCGGTAGGCCGTCAGATCGCCGTCGAGGTCGGCGAACCGGTCGAGCACGGCCCGCTGCTGGGCGGGCAGCAGCAACGTGAGCGCCTCGGACTGCCCGTGCACGGCGACCAGCGGATCGGTCAGCTCGGTGAGGATGGCCAACGGAGCGGCGCGGCCGCCGACATAGGCGCGGGACCGACCGTCCGCGCCGACCGACCGGATCGCGATCACCGAGCCGTCCTCGTCGAGCCGGCCGCCCACCGAGGCCACGATCGGTGCTGCCGTGCCATCGGCCTCGCCCTCGAACCGGGCCTCCACGACAGCCCGGTCGCAGCCCGCGCGCACCCGCGACGGGTCGCCACGACCGCCGGTGATCAACCCGAGCGCGGTGACGATCATCGTCTTGCCGGCTCCGGTCTCACCGGTGACGACGGTGAACCCAGGGTGCGGCTCCAACGCGGCCTCGTCGATGACGCCGAGGCCGCTGATCCGCAGTTCGTGGAGCACGACGCTGACGCTAGCGGGAGGGTCCGACAGTTCCGCGGCGCCGCGCCGCAATTGTGGACATATGATCGATCGTGGCTGCGCCATTGGCGAGGACCGGCTTCGCCGGGCGGAAAAACCTCAACAACTGCGATGGCTACGCTTCGCTCCGCCCTCCCGACTCCGTCGTGAGGCTTCGCCGGGCTCACGCTGGCTCCGCCAGTAGGGACGGACCGGCTTCGCCGGGCTCACGCTGGCTCCGCCAGTAGGGGCGGACCGGCTGCGCCGGGCTCGAAAGAAAGACTTCCTGGCTCCGCTTCGCTCCGCCGTCCCGACTGCGTCGGGCCGTCAGTACCGCTGATCTCGCCAGCCGTGCACCGGTAGCTTGAACTTGCGTACCAGCCGGTCGGTGAAGACCTGGTCGGTCAACCGGACCAGGGTGACCGGTTTCTCCCCCTTGCGGACGTGGATCCGGGAGCCGGGCGGGATCTCGTGGATCCGGCGCCCGTCGCAGGCCAGCACGGCGTTCTGACCGGCAGGGTCGATATGCACCGTGACGGTGCATTCCGGCGCCACGACCAGGGACCGGGCGAACAATGCGTGCGCGTTGGACGGCGCCACCAGCAGTGCGTCCACCCCGGGCCACAGGACGGGGCCGCCGGCGGAGAAGGTGTACGCGGTCGAGCCGGTGGGGGTCGCGATCAGCACACCGTCGCAGCCGTAGGCCGAAACCCCGTGCCCGTCGACCTCGACGACGACGTCGAGGATCCTTTCCCGGGTGCCTTTTTCGACGCTGATCTCGTTCAGCGCCCAGCCGGCCGCGATCAGCCTGCCCTCGTGCTCGACCGTGACCTCCACCGTCATCCGGGAGGAAAACTGATAGCGGTGATCGATGATGGCATCCAGCGTCACGTCCAACTGGTCGACATCGGCTTCGGCAAGGAAGCCGACCCGACCCAGGTTGATGCCCAGCACCGGAACGGACAGCGGTCTGGCGTGTTCCGCGGCCCGCAGCAACGTGCCGTCGCCGCCAAGTGCCAGCACGATCTCGATGGGTGCGTCGGAATGATCGTGCGGGGCGAAGATCGCCAGATCGAGTTCGGAACTCTCGCCGACCGGCGAGACGAGTTCGATCCCGGCGTCGCCCAGCCGCTTGCAGGCCGACGCGGCGGTTCTGGCGACCTCGGGGCGACCGGTGTGCGCGACCAGCAGCACCCGTCGGTGTGTCATGCCGGTCCCTCCTTCACCGCGACGTCGATCATTCGCCTCGATCGTTCGGCACCGTGATCGTCGACGGGAGCGTCGCGACGCAGGTGCACGAAGAACTCCACGTTGCCGCTGGGTCCGGGGAGCGGCGAGGCGATCAC
>JBBQJM010000154.1:0-8591 GCA_038325895.1 Mycobacteriales bacterium | reverse complement strand
CCCGAGTTGCCGGGGTTCACCGCGGCGTCGGTCTGCAGCGCGTCGATCACCGCGTCGGTGTCCGAGCCCCCGCCCTGCAGGCGTACAGGTCGATCCTTGGCCGAGACGATCCCGGTGGTCACCGTGCCGGCCAGGCCGAGCGGGGAGCCGATGGCGATGACCGGATCACCGACGGCCAGCGCGTCGGAGTCGCCGAGTTGGGCCACGGTGGCGCCTGCGACATCCACCTTGACGACGGCCAGATCGGTGAGCGGGTCGCGTCCGACGATGATGCCGGGCGCCCTGGTCTGGGCGGCATCGTTGAAGACAACCGTCAACTCCGCCTGCTGGTCGGTCGCCGCCAACGAGATGACGTGATTGTTGGTGAGGATGTAACCGTTCGCGTCGATCACCACGCCTGACCCGCTGTCCCCCACGTCGCCGGTGCGAATTTCAAGCGAGACCACTGACGGCAGTACCCGCGCGGCCACGTCTGCGATCGAACCGGGTTCGCGGCTGACGGAGGGCTGAGCGGCGGCGATGGTGAATTCCGGATCGGTCACCCCCCGCGGCAGCCGGCCGGCCGCTATCACCCCGATCAGCGCACCCAGTGCGCCGATCAACAGCGCGCAGACCAGCAGCCCGATCAGCGCGGACGGCCTCAGACGCCGGTCGAACAACGCCTGCCGGAAGGAGAAGCGCTCCGCCGGCAGCGGCTCCGGACCCTGCGGCGGGGTCGGGTCGATGGCCGGTGCGCCCAGCTGGGCCCCGGACATCGGGTCCCGCCACGGATCGCTCGGCGCTGACTCGGAGCGTGCGCCCGCGTCGCGCTGCTCGGGCTCACGTCCGATGCTGTCGCCACCGCCGAACGGGCGTCCGAAGGCGTCCTCCAGGTACTCCGGCACCGGGGGCGCCGTGGCCACTGCCGAGCGTGCCGAGCCGTCGACCCGGGGGGCATCGGGGCCGAACGCTCCGTCGACCCCCCGCGGCCGGCGGAAAGTGCCGGCTTCGACGGGACTGACCGGTGGCCGCCAGAGCGGGCGGGGCGGTAGCTGGGGCCGATCGTCCCTGGTCGCGTCCCTGGTCGCGTTGCGGGTCGCGTCGCGCGGCGCGTCACGGGGCGCAGGCGAGCCGACCGTGTTGTCGGTCATCCGCGGTGTGTCCATTGCTACGGCGAACCTTTCGACGACGGCGAGCCTCGGTCCGCGCGTGCGCGGGGCGACCTCGGGGACCCCGAACGTGCTGGTGGTCGCGTGATGGGGAGGAACCCCCGCCAGCCAGGTTACGACAGCCGAGTCCCCGGCCCCGGCTGCGTGGCCGGTGGAGGGTCCGAATCACCACGGCGCCAGTCAGGGCTGGACGAACAGCACCGGCTGAAGCATCGTGGAGCCGTTCAGCTGGGCGACCTGGTTCTGCCGCTGCGGATCCCTGGGCGTGGCGGCGGACGGGGCCACCACCGCGCCGACCGCGATGCCGGCGACCAGCGCGCCCGCGCCGAACCGGAACAACCGACTGCGTCCGTGCCCGGAACGCAGGGGATCGTTGGTCCGATACGCACGGCCGAGGGGGTCGACCGACAGCCCTGGCGCCGGCGTGGTGGGCGGGATCGCCGCCGGAATGGACTTCAGCGAGTCCAGCAGGCCGAGCGGGATGGTGGGTGTGCTCGCGGACCGCAGCCACGCGCGGGCCGCGATCTGCTCGGTGACCTCTGCGTTGCACTGCGGGCAGCGCTCGACATGTGAGGCGGCACGCTGAAAGGCCACCATGCCCATCTCGCCGTCGGCGTAGGCCACGATCGCGTCCAGGTTCAGATGGTCGATCCGCTCGAAACCCGAGGTCATTGCATCGCCTCCGCGCCCTGCCAATCATCGCGAGCCGCCCGCCGCCTCTCCAGGCCGGCACGCAACGCCAGCCGGCCGCGGTGAATGCGCGAACGAACCGTTCCCAGCTTGACTCCCAACGTGGCGCCGATCTCCTCGTACGACAGCCCTTCGACGTCACACAGCACGACCGCCGCCCGGAATTCGGGCAGCAGATCGTCCAGCGCGGCCTGCAGGTCGGGGTCGAGGTTCGCGTCGTGGAACGCCTGCTCCGGGGATGGCTCCCGACCGGCGATGCGGTCGGTTTCCTCGGGCCGCGATTCCATCCGGATCCGCTGGCGCCGGCGGACCAGATCGAGAAACACATTGGTGGTGATGCGGTGCAGCCAGCCCTCGAAGGAACCCGGCCGGTACCCGTCGAGCGATCGGAACACCCGGATGAAGGTCTCTTGGGTGATGTCCTCGGCGTCGTGGGCGTTGCCCGAGAGCCGGTAGGCGAGTCGGTAGACCCGGTCGCCGTGCTCGCGCACGATGTCATCCCAGGCCGGCGGAATCCACGGCGACGGCGAGGTGCCATCCACTCCGTGGGAATCCGTACCGGTCGGCTCGGCGCCGATCGGAGCAGGCAGGATGGACAGTGCAACCACCTCCGGATGTTGAACGGTCGAACGACCGAGTCGTGACGATTGTCCCCCGGATCGATGTGAGCGATCTGTGAACACCCGAGGCGGTGAGCCTGATCAGGACCATCCCCGGCGCCCGGTAGTTTCAGGCGGTGCTGCACGCACGCCAGCCGTCGCGATCGCTGTCAAGGAGGTGACCGGTGACCACCAGCCGGTCCTACGCCGAGTTCTTCGTTCCCGAGAGTGACGTGGTGCTCGCCGCCCGCTCCCGCGGAGCCGACCTGGGATGCGTCCCGATCGGTTCCGGCGGAGCCGCCGCCCTGACCTTCCTGGCCTCGGCCATCGGCGCCCGGTCCGTCGTCGAGATCGGCACCGGCGTCGGCGTCAGCGGGTTGCACATGATCGCCGGGATGGCTCCGGACGGCATCCTGACCTCGATCGACGTCGAGGCCGAGTACCACCGCGCGGCCAAGAAAGCGTTTACCGAGGCCGGCATCGCCTCGACGAGGACCAGACTCATCAACGGCCGCGCGATGGACGTGCTGCCACGACTCACCGACGGCGCCTACGACCTGGTGTTCGTCGACGGCAACAAGACCGAATACCCGCAGTACGTCGCGGAGGCGCTTCGGCTGCTCCGGCCCGGCGGCATCCTGATCGTCGACGGGGCGCTCGCCGGTGACAAGGTCGCCGACCCGACCCAGCGGGACGCGGAAACCGTCGCCGTCCGCGAGGCCGGCCGGCTGGTGCGGGACGACGAAACCCTCTCGGCGGTGATGATCCCGCTCGGTGACGGGTTGCTGGCTGCGGTGAAACGGGTTTGAGGGCACTCAAAAGGGACCAGCACAAAGCGCCGCACTGGGCACGGAACACCGGTCTGATCGGGTCGCTGGCCGTCGCGCTGGCGCTCGCCGGCTGTGACGGATCCGATGACGCGGCCGTGACCAGTGCATCGTCCGCCGCTGCCGCGTCATCGTCGTCCGCGGCTGCGTCAGCGGCCGCTGTGTCCTCCAGTCAGGCCGCTGCCGCCAGTCAGGCTGCCAAGGCCGCGGTCGAGGCGTCGATGTCCGCCGCGGCCGCCGCAGCAGCAGCATCCCAGGAGGCCGAGCGGTCCCGGTCAGCGTCCGCGGCACAATCCGCGGCCAGCGCCGCAGACGCTGAATCAGCCGCGGCGAAGGCCGCCGCGCAGGCGGCAGCGGAAGCGGCGGCGCAGCAGGCAGCCAGCGGCGAGCCGGCCGACCCAGACGCACCGGGCGACGACGCCGGCGAACCCTGCCCGTCGGACCCGCAGTATTTCGACGAGCAGCCGACCGGGCTGCGCGCCGACGTCGCCGCGGCCTGGCAGTCGGCGGTGGCCAGGGCGGCGACAATCGGTGTCCGGCTGTGCCTGAACGACGGCAAACGCAGCCGAGCGCAACAGCAGGCAACCTACGACGACTACGTCGCACAGTTCGGAACCGCGATGGCCAACGACTATGTGCTGCCGCCGGACAAGTCGGCGCATGTGCTCGGGTATGCGATCGACGTCCAGCCACACGCCGGCTACACCTGGCTACAGGGCACCAGCGGTTCGCTCGGATTCTGCCGGACCTACGACAACGAGGTCTGGCATTTCGAGTACGACCCGGCGTTCATGACCGGCGGGTGCCCGGCTCGCGCCGCGCACCCGGGCGCCTGACCTACGTGCCGATCGTCACACCCTTGCCGACCACGGTGATGCCGGCTGGGCTCACCGTGTAGAGGTCACTGTCCAGTTCGACGTCGACGCCGACCTTCGCCCCGTCCGGGACGACGACGTTCTTGTCCAGGATGGAATTGCGCACGACGGCGTTCCGCCCGATCCGCACGCCCGGCAGGATCACCGAACCCTCGACGCGGGCTCCGGCCGCGATCCGCACGTCGTCGGAAACCACCGAACGAGTCACCGTGGCGCCGGAGAGGATGGTGCCGGCGCCGATCATGGAGTCGCGTGCCGTGCCGTCCTCGACGAACTTCGCCGGCGGCAAGGTGGGCGGCAGGCTCAGGATCGGCCAGTCCCGGTTGTACAAGTTGAAGATCGGCTCGACCGACACCAGGTCCATGTGCGCGTCGTGGTAGGCGTCCAGGGTTCCCACGTCGCGCCAGTAGCCGCGGTCCCGGTCGGTCGCACCCGGGACCTCGTTGCGTGCGAAGTCGTAGACGTGCGCCGTCCCGCGATTGACGAACATCGGGATGATGTTGCCGCCCATGTCGTGGATCGAGGACTCGTCGTTGGCGTCCGCCTTGAGCGCCTCGATCAGCGAGGATGTGGAGAAGACGTAGTTGCCCATCGACGCATACGCGACGTTCGGGTCGTCCGGCACCGACGGCGGGTCGGCGGGCTTCTCCAGGAATCCGGCGATCTTGACGCCGTCCTCGGCTGTATCGATCACGCCGAACGCGGTCGCCTCGAGCCGCGGCACCCGGATGCCGGCCACGGTGGCCTCCGCGCCGGTCGCGATGTGATCGGCGACCATCTGTGCCGGGTCCATCCGGTAGACGTGGTCGGCACCGAAAACCACCAGGTAGTCGGGCTTCTCGTCGTACACCAGGTTCAGCGACTGCAGGATCGCATCGGCACTGCCGGTGTACCAGCGTGGGCCGAGCCGCTGCTGAGCGGGGACCGGCGTGACGTAATTGCCGATCAGCTGGCTCATCCGCCAAGTGGTGGTGATGTGCCTGTCCAGCGAATGCGATTTGTACTGCGTCAAGACACAGATCTTGAGGTAGCCCGCGTTCACCAGGTTGGACAGCACGAAATCGATCAGCCGGAAGTTCCCGCCGAACGGAACAGCCGGCTTCGCGCGGTCAGCCGTCAAGGGCCACAAGCGCTTCCCTTCGCCACCCGCGAGAACAATGCCGAGGATCTTGGGCTTGATCACCATGCGGTGACCCTAGCGAGGTTCGGAGTTTTTTGCGCCCTGGACTCGCCCCAGGTTTCAGGCAGCGGGAGCAGGGTCGGGTCGATAGATTGCCGACGTGCATACCGCGATCCTGACCCGTGAATTCCCGCCAGATGTCTACGGAGGAGCGGGGGTCCACGTCGAGTACCTGGTCCGCGAACTCCGCACGCTCGTCGACGTCGACGTCCACTGTTTCGGTGAGGACCGACCGGGTGCCACCGGGCACCGGCCGGCGGCCGAACTCGCCGGCGCAAATCCGGCGCTGACCACGCTGTCGGTCGACCTTTCGATGGTGGCGTCGACCGGCAACGTGGAACTGCTGCACTCCCACACCTGGTACGCCAACATGGCCGGCCACATCGGCAAACTGCTGCACGGCGTCCCGCACGTCATCACCGCGCACTCGTTGGAACCGCACCGCCCGTGGAAGGCCGAACAACTCGGCGGCGGTTACCGGCTCTCCTCGTGGGCGGAGAAGACCGCCTACGAGGCGGCCGACGCGATCATCTCGGTATCCACCGGGATGAAGAGCGGCATCCTGGAGAGCTACCCGGCGCTGGATCCCGAGCGGGTGCACGTCATCCGCAACGGCATCGACACCGAGATCTACCAGCCCACCGGCGAACGGTCACTGCTGACCGAGAAGGGCGTGGACCTGGACGCGCCGATCGCCTCGTTCGTCGGGCGGATCACCCGGCAGAAGGGCGTCGGCCACCTCATTGCCGCCACCCATCACTTCGACCCGGGGGTCCAGCTCGTGCTGTGCGCGGGGGCGCCGGACACCCCGGAGATCGCGGCGGAAACCGCTGCCGCGATCGCGGAGCTGCAGGCGCAACGCTCCGGCGTTTTCTGGTTCGACGGGATGCTGACCCTCGCCGAGGTGAAGCAGGTCCTCTCGGCGTCCACGGTGTTCGTCTGCCCCTCGGTGTACGAGCCGCTGGGCATCGTCAACCTGGAGGCGATGGCGTGCGGCGCGGCGGTGGTGGCCAGCGACGTCGGCGGCATCCCGGAGGTCGTCAACGACGCCGAGACCGGCTCCCTGGTGCACTACGACAGCCTGGACGGGCCCGGATTCGAGCGGGACATCGCCGCCGCGGTGAACGCGCTGGTGGCGGACCCGGCCCGGGCTCAGGCGTTCGGTGCCGCCGGACGGGAACGGGCCCAGTCGCAGTTCTCCTGGACCGCAATCGCGGAGCAGACGGTGGGTCTCTACCGGTCGGTGCTCGGCTGATCGGTGCGCAGGGCCCGGGACATGGAACCGCCCGGGTCCCCGGCCGGCAGGCGGCACGGGTCCCGGGCGAAACGGGTCAGCTGACCACGGCCTTCAGTGCGTCGCCAAGCGCGGAAGCTTCGTCCGCGGAAATCTCCACGACAAGACGTCCGCCGCCTTCCAGCGGAACACGCATGACGATCCCGCGGCCCTCCTTGGTCACTTCGAGAG
Source organism: Mycobacteriales bacterium (assembly GCA_038325895.1). Classification (GTDB taxonomy): domain Bacteria; phylum Actinomycetota; class Actinomycetes; order Mycobacteriales; family Nakamurellaceae; genus Nakamurella. Next base: position 1,807 of record JBBQJM010000154.1, on the reverse strand, counting down.
GACCATCCCCGGTACGGGGCTTCATGGCCGCCATGTGCGACTCCCTCCAGCATTCACGTGTTTCTCGTACTCCGGACGGTGGTTCCCGCCCGGCGTTAGTTCCGCACTCGTGGCGGAGGTCCATTCTCCCCCATGAACAGGCATGTTCCGAAACCAGGCTCGCCACGCCCGGCCGGAGGATGATCCGCATGATGGTGGGAGAGCCGCAGGGGCGGCGGAGTCCGGGTAGGAGCCGACGGAATGAGCGCAAGGGACTGAGCCGGTAGTGAGTCAGGGATGAGCCTGCGGATGAGCCAGGGATGAGCACGGATGGGCCAGGGATGAGCACGGACAGGTCGATCGACACAACACCGCCGACGGACGCGTCCGGTTCTCAGGTGGCCGCCCGGCCTCCGGTGCTGGTCACCGATACCGGTGCGGTCCGCACCGTGACGCTGAACCGGCCGACAGCGTTCAATTCGTTCGACCTGGCGATGAAATTCGCGCTGCTGGACACCTTGGCCGCAACCAGCGCCGATCCGGACGTGCGCGCGGTGGTGATCACCGGAGCCGGCCGGGCCTTCTGCGCCGGCCAGGACCTCAAGGAACACCTGGCACTGGTCCTGGCCGGCGACCCGCGGGTCGCCACCACGGTTGCGGAGTTCTACAACGTACTGGTCACCGCGCTGACCGAGATGCCCAAGCCGGTGATCGCCGCGGTCAACGGTCCGGCAGCGGGGGCCGGTGCCGGCCTGGCGTATGCCTGCGACCTGCGGCTCGCCGGCCGCAGCGCCTCGTTCTCGCTGGCGTTTGCCGGGGTCGCCCTCTCGGCCGACACCGGGGCGTCGTACACCCTGCCGCAACTGGTGGGGTACGGCCGAGCGTCGAAGATGATGCTGCTCGGCGAGAAGGTCGATGCGGACGAGGCTCTGCGGATCGGAATGGTCGACGAGGTGCTGGCCGATGAGGAGCTGGCCGATCGTGCCGCCGCCCTGGCCGCCCGGATGGCGGAAGGGCCGACCCGGGCGTACCGGTGGATCAAGGCATCGATGCAGCATGCGGCGGGTTCCGATCTTGCCTCGGCGCTGGCCTTCGAGGACAGGGCGCAGATCGACTGCTTCGCCTCCCCCGATCATCACGAGGCCATCCAGGCGTTCGTGGACAAGCGCCCCGCCCGGTTCACCGGGCGGTGAGCAAGCCGTGAGCATGCCGTGAGCAAGATCAACGAGCACCGCGCGGCGCTGCGCGAACTCAGCGGGACCGGTGCGTCTGGCGAGCACTTCGAGCACGGCGGGCTCGGTCGGCTGGATGACTGGATGACGTACCTGTCCGCACACAGCGGCCTGCCCGGGCCCCGCGGCAACCTGGAACTCGTCGCGGCGTGTGGCGAGGAGGCCGACATCGCCATGGCCGAGGACCTCGTGGCCACCGGCGACGAGTTCGCCACCGTGTGCGGGGCCGTCGCGCTGGGCAGGTACCTGGGCGATGGGGATCGGACGCACCTGGACGTCCTGCACCGGCTGGCTGGTGACGACCGCTGGCGGGTCCGTGAGGGTGCCGCGATGGCCCTGCAGCGGGCCGGTGACGACGACCTGGGCGCCTGTTTCGCGGTCGCCGAAGTGTGGGCCGGCGACGCCGATCCGCTGGTGCGACGGGCCGCGGTGGCGGCCGTCTGCGAGCCGAGGTTGTTGCGCGACCCCGCTGACGCCCGGCGGGCGTTGAAGATGCTCGAGGAGATCACCGCCGGTGTGGCGGCGACCCCGGCCGACCGGCGCCGGGATCCATCGGTGCGCACGCTCCGCCAGGCGCTCGGCTACGGATGGAGCGT
>JBBQJM010000153.1:0-8598 GCA_038325895.1 Mycobacteriales bacterium | reverse complement strand
ATCTACGGCCGCCGGCCGATGTTCCTGACCGCCATCAGCATCTTCATCTTCGGCTCGGTCCTGTGTACGTTCGCCACCTCCATGTACGAGCTGGCGGCGTTCCGCGCGGTGCAGGGCATCGGCGCCGGTGGTCTGTTCTCGATGGCGCTGGCGATCCTGGCCGACATCGCGCCGCCCCGTGAGCGGGCCAAGTACCAGGGCTACTTCCTGGCGGTCTTCGGCATGTCGTCCGTGGTCGGACCGCTGGTCGGCGGCTTCTTCGCCGGCACCAGCACCATCCTGGGCATCGTCGGGTGGCGCTGGGTGTTCCTGGTGAACGTGCCGATCGGCATCATCGCGCTGATCATCGTCGCGAAGGTGCTGCACATCCCGCACATGCGGCACGACCACCGCATCGACTGGTGGGGCGCCGCCGCGCTGATCGTCGGCCTGGTGCCGTTGCTGATCGTCGCCGAGCAGGGCCGCGAGTGGGGCTGGACCTCGCCCGCTGTCATCTCCATGATCGCGCTGGGCATCGCCGGCGTGGTCGCCTTTATCCTGATCGAGAAGCGGATGAAGGACGAGGCGTTGATTCCGATGCGGCTGTTCAACAGCCGGGTGTTCAGCATCGGGCTGAGCGTGAACGTGCTGGTCGGCCTCGGCATGTTCGGCGCGCTCAGCACGCTGCCGCTGTACCTGCAGCTCGTCAAGGGTGCGACGCCGACCGAGTCGGGCCTGCTGCTGATCCCGATGATGATCGGCATCATGGGCGGCTCGGTGCTGTCCGGTCAGCTGACCATGAAAACCGGTCGCTACAAGATCTTCCCGGTGTTCGGTACCGCCATCCTGGCGCTGACGTTCTTCCTGATGCTGACGGTGACCGTCGACACGCCCTACTGGTTGCTGGACGTCTACTTCCTGATGATCGGCGCCGGGCTTGGCCTCTGCATGCAGACCATGCTGATCGCCGTCCAGAACACCGTGCCCGCGAAGGACATGGGTGTGGCAACCTCGTCGGCCACGTTCTTCCGGCAGCTGGGCGGCACCCTGGGTGTTGCGGTGTTCCTGTCGCTGCTGTTCAACTCGCTGCCGGACAAGATCCGTGGCGCATTGCAGTCGGCGTCGGTGACGCCGGCGTTCCAGCAGGCCGTCGCCGCCGCGGCGCAGGATCCGAACAGCCCGAGTCACGCGGTGGCGCAGAATCTGGTCGCCGCCTCGCAGGGCAACGCCGCGGCCGGCGCGTCGGTCGGTGACGCACTCGGCACCGACTCGTCGTTCCTGACCACCCTTGACCCCAACATCGCCCGGCCGTTCCAGGTGGGTTACGTCGACTCGACGCACCTGGTGTACATCATCGGCGGCATCATCATGGCGCTAGCGTTCGTGCTGGTCCTGATGATGAAGGAGCTGCCGCTGCGGACCAAGTCCGCGCTGGACGAGCGGCTGGAGGAGCAGGCCCAGGAGGATGCGGCGCTGAGCGCCGAAGCGTTGGCCGCGACTGTAGAGCCGGCCTCGAACGGCGCATCCAACGGCGCCTCGAACGGCGCCTCGAACGGCACGGCGTTGAACGGGAATGGGCACGCACGCACGGACAGCGGTCTGCGCGGGTTCGCTACGATCCCCGCCGACGGCCCGCAGGAGACGACCGGTTCCGGACGTCACCGGGCCTGACCGAGCTGGCCGACCGCAGACGCTTGACCCCTGACAGCCGAAACCGCAGCCGGCCCGTCCTCGAACACGAGGGCGGGCCGGCTATTTCGTTGGTGCGGCTGCGTTGGGTGGGCAGCAGGTCTCGGCTACCGCTGCCAGGGCGCGATGCTCGGCAGCACCCGGTCGTCACCCACCGGCGCGGGCCGCCCGTCGACGGTGCGATAGACCCGGCGCGGCCCACGATCGACAATCGACGCCACGGCCGCGACCAGCCGGTTCACGTGTTCGGTTGTCGTCCCCAGGCCGACCGACGCCCGCAGCGCCTGACCGGCCGTACCGTCCTCGACCGCGCAGCCCGCAGCGCCGAGTAGGTGCCGGACCAGCGGGTGAGCGCAGAACGCACCGTCCCGCACGCCGATCGCGTGCTCGGCGGACAGCGCCGCGGCGACCACCGCGGGGGATTGGCCGGCGATGGTGAACGTCACCACGCCGATGCTGTCGACCGCGCCCCGGAAGAGCGAGTGCACGGTGACCCCGGGAATGTCCGCCAGACCCCGCCGCAAGGTGTCGGTCAGAGTCGCCTCGGCGTGGGCCAGCTGGGCGCGGTCGGCGCCGGTCAGCACGTGGCAGGCGGTGGCCAGCGCGACGGCGCCGACAACGTTCGGCGAGCCCGCCTCGTGGCGATCGGGGACAGGTTTGTAGCTGGTCTCGTCATCGGTGACGGACACCGTCGCACCCCCGCCGATGAGGTAGGGCCGTGCCTGTTCCAGCCAATCGTTGCGGCCGACCAACGCGCCCGCACCGTACGGGGCATAGAGCTTGTGCCCGGACAACGCCACATAGTCCACGCCCAGTTCGTCGATCGAGAACGGCCGGTGCGGGGCGAGCTGAGCGGCATCCAGCGCCACCCGAGCGCCGCGTGCCCTGGCGATCCTGGCGAGCTCGGCGACCGGCCACAATTCGCCGGTGACGTTGGACGCGCCGGTGATGACCAGCAAGGCCGGGCCGGCCGGGCGCCGGCGGAGCGCGTGGTCGACAGCCTCGACGGCCAGTCGCGGCGTGGCCGGAGCGGCCAGCCGCACGGTGCGATCAGCGGGCCAGGGCAGCAGCGCGGCGTGATGCTCGGTCTCGAACACCACCACCGTGGTACGCGGCGGCAGGCAGTGCGCCAACAGATTGAGCGAGTCGGTGGTGTTCCGGGTGAAGATCACCGCGTCGTCCGCCCGGCCGCCGACGAACGACCTGACCGGTTCGCGCGCGCCCTCGTAGAGCTCGGTGCACACCCTGGAGTTCCAGCCCGCGCCTCGGTGCACGCTGGCGTAGCTGCCCAGCAGCCGGTCGACGGTGTCCTTCACCGCGCACAACGCGGGCGCAGACGCGCCGTGGTCGAGGTTGGCGTACGAGACGAGCCCACCGCCCACGAGCGGGACAAGCGTGTCCGCACCGACGATCTCCAGATTCGGCGCGTGCGGGTGGGACACGATGGCGGGTCGCGCGGCCGGCCGGTGGGTCGTTTCGGCACGCCGCGGCGTCACCCGCGGCGCGAGTGCCGAGATCAGGTCGGGACGTTCCAGGAGGATGGTCATTCGGGTTCCCCTACGGTCCGTGGGACCGCCAGGGTGACCGGAGGCCCGCGCTTGCCAGGCGCACCTCACGCCCGGCCAGGTCTTCACCCGGGGCACCCCACCGCGGAACGAGGGTTGCCGGCCAGCAAGCCGGGGCTATCTGCTGGCACTCATGACCTTGCGACGGACAGTAGCAGGCGCTGCCCGCCCTGTCACGGTTGGTGGTGGTGACGGTCGGCACCGGGCCGACGTGAAATCGGCTGGAGCGGCAACGTCGCCTGCGGCCGGGACACCGTGACTGAGGACCGCATCCAGCGGGAGATGCACCGGCTGCAGCGATCCGGCTGAGCCGTCACAGCCGCCGTCACAGCGCAAGGTGCAGGCGAAGCGCGTCGTCGAGCTGGGCCATCACCGGCGCCGGCAATCGGCCGACGGCGGGGCCGAGCCGCTCCACCGCCACCGATCTCACCTGTTCCGCCTGTGCTTTGGAGTCGACGCGGAGCCCGACTGCCCCGGCCGGCAGCAGCACCTGGAACGGCAGCACGCGGCTGACGTTGCTGGTGACCGGCACCACGGTCACCACGCCGCGCCCGAGTCGGGCGGCAGTGGCATTGGCGCTGTCGTTGCTCACGAGCACTGCCGGGCGCCGCTTGTTGGACTCGCTGCCACGAACCGGGTCGAGATCAACCAGCCGGATCTCACCCCGACGCATCGGGCAGTCCGTCCGCGGTCACGTTCTCCCAGGACGTCTGGTCACCGGACGACGTCCACTCGTCCCAGGCGCTCGCATAGTCGACTTCGAGTTCCACCCGACGCAGCAGGAGCACAGCCTGGTGAAGTGCCGCCGAGCGCGACGGCAGGCCGGCACGGCGCGCGTGCTCGTCGAGCAACTCCACATCCTCGGCCGGCAGGCTCACACTGATCTTCACCCCACGATGCTACTTGGGTAGGAAGACGGTACGACCCGCTGCCCGGTCCGCGGTGATGCTCAAGGGGGCCATGAGGCTGATCGCACGGCTCCCCGGTCAGCGCGCCGCCGCGCAGGGTGCGAACCTGGAGGTGTCGACGCCGGGGTGATCGCACACCGGCGCGCGACCGTGACCAACGCCATCAGGAGTCCGCAATGACGCAGCCGTCGTTACCGCTGGACCATTCCGGTCTCGGCGTGCTGTCGACCCGGGAATGCTTCGAGCGGATCGCCCGGACGCCGGTCGGCCGGATCGCGTTCGTGGCCAACGGGGATCCGCTGGTCCTGCCGGTGAATCACGCTGTGGACGGCGACGCGGTGGTGTTCCGCTCCAACGCGGGCTCGAAATTGCTTGCCGCCGATACCGGCTCGTCGGTCGCGTTCGAGGTCGACGGATTCGAGTCGACGCGCCGTAGCGGCTGGAGCGTCGTCATCCGCGGCATTGCAGAGACGGTCGAGGACGAGCAGGAGATCGCCCGGTTGGACGAATTCGGCGTCGAGCCATGGGCCGACGGCGGCGATCGCCCGTTCTGGGTCCGCGTCACCACCTACGGGATCACCGGTCGGGAGATCGTGCACCCCTCCTGACGACTCACCCCGAGAATCCTGACAACCACCCCGAGCAAAGGAATCGATCATGACCGCAATGCAGCACTTCGCTATCGCCACCGTCGCCGAGAGCAGCGCCGACTTCCGCCGGGTTCTCTGGACCGGCAAACACACCCAACTGGTGATCATGACCATCCCGCCCGGCGGCGAGATCGGGCTGGAGACCCACGACCACAACGACCAGATCCTGACGTTCGTCAGCGGCTCCGGTGAAGCGACGGTGGGCGGCGATCGTCGTGCCGTCACCCAGGGCGATCTGGTGATCGTGCCCGCGGGCACCGAGCACAACTTCGTCAACACCGGCGCGAATCCGTTGGTGCTGTACACGGTTTACGGGCCCCCGGACCATGCCGACGGGGTGGTCCACCACACCAAGGAAGAGGCCGACGCCGCCGAGGCCGCCGGGCACGACGAACCCCCGGCTTCCTGACCTCGGCCAACCCCACGCCTCCGGCGTCAGAGGTCGTTGCCTGCGTACGACAGATTGAAACTCTTGTTGGCCAAGGGGAAGTCGGGGACGATCGTGTCCGCCATGGCCACCGGCAGGGCGGGCCAGTTGAAGAATGACGGGTCGACGACCTTGACCCTGGTCAGCTCCCCGGCCCTGATCTCCACCCGGTGCACGATGGTGCCGCGCCACCCCTCGACGATGCCGACGCCCGAACCCGTCAGACGGGGCGGCGGCTCGACGGATCCGGCATCATCGTGGGAAGCGGCCCCGACGCGCGCAACCAGATCAGTGATGAGAATGACGGATTCCTCGATCTCGTTGACGCGCATCAGGAATCGGGACAGCACGTCGCCGTCGGTAGTCCGTGGCCCCACGGGCGGGACGGGCACGCCGGGCACCGGGTGATCGCGCCGGGCGTCAACGGCCAGTCCGCTCGCCCTGGCGACGTAGCCCAGCGTCCCCAGATCGACGGCCTGCTGGCGGGTGAGCACGGCCGTGCCGGCGAACCTGTCCCGCACCACGCTGTGACCCACTGCGAGCGCGGCGATCTCGCCGATGTCGGCACCGATCGCGGTCAATCGTTCCGGGTCCGGCATGCAACGTACGTCCACGCCGCCGAGCCGGACGCCGCCGCGCAGCAGCCGGCTGCCGGTGACCTGATCATTGATCCGGAGCAGGTCCTCCTTCACCCGCTGCGCCTGGGTGTTCAAGATCGAGTGCCCGACGTCATTGCACAGCGCGCCGATGTCGGTGACATGGTTGTACATCCGCTCCAGCTCGAGCAGCATGGCCCGCACCTGGCGGTCGGCCACGGAAACCTGGGTGCCGCAGGCATCCTCGACGGCCTGACAGAACGCCAGGGTGTGCCCGACCGAGGTGTCCCCACTGATCCGTTCGGCCAGCTCGATCGCCTGCGCGGGAGGTCTTCCCTCGAAGAGTTTTTCGATGCCGCGGTGCACGAACCACAACCGCACCTTCAGGTTCAGGATGGTCTCGCCCACGACGGAGAACCGGAAATGACCCGGGCCGATCATCCCGGCGTGCACCGGGCCGACCGGGATCTCGTAGACGCCAGTACCTTCCACGATCCGGAAGCTGAACGGCCCGTCCACGTCACCGAACGGGGGCGGCTCGCCGGCCCCGGACAGCATCGGATGCCACCCTGTCGGCCAGTGGAAGTGACGTACCAGCCTGCTCGGCATGGGATGATCGTCCGGAACAATGCCGAACAGGTCACGTATCTCGCGTTCGAAGCGGCCGGCGGTGAACGACAGTCCCGCCAGGCTCGGCACATGCGGATCGGCCGGGTCGCACCGCAGGTACAGTTCGACGCGCTCGTCGGTGACGGGATGGGTGAACAAGTACACCACCCGAACGTGCTGGGAGACAGCCTCCCCGGTCGCGGAGGAGGCCCCCGATCCGTCATGACCGGCCATCAGCGCGACCCGGAAGCCCTTGTCCAGCAATGATTGTGCGCGGCCGGCGAGCTCGTCGGCGGAAACGGTCAACGCCACCCGGTGGTACCCGACCGGCAGTGGTGCGGCGAGCCGATCCACTCCCGTGCCCGAGAGGTCGGCGCCGGTCACCGGGCGCGTCATGGCGTCCTTGTGATGATCGCGGTGGCCTGAGCCAGCAACGGTCCCAGCGGGCCGAGCGTCAGGCCCAGCACCGCGCAGGTGAGCAAAGCGCCTCCCATGGCGTATATCTCGGCTCCCGGACGGGACCGCCGTAAAGCAGCGCTGGTCGCCCCGGTCACGTTCTCGACGACGACCGACACAACCGCGACCGAAAGCCCCACCGACGCGCCGACTGCCGGCCCGATTCCTACCGGTTGCAACGACTCCGGGGCCGCGGTCTCGATGGCCGCACCCTGTTGCTCGCCCTGTTGCTCGCCCTGTTGCTCGCCCTGTTCGTCGCCCTGTTCCAGTGATGGCGCCACCGGTGCGCCGAGCAGCATCCGGCTGGTGTGGTTGACCAGCGCGGCCGCGATCACCAGCACGAGCAGCAATGCGGCGGCCAGCTGCCATCCCATCCCGGCCGCGAAACCGGCTCGCGCCATGCCCAACTCACTGGCGAACAGCGCGAAGGGCGGAAACGCGATGATCGCCAGCACGGCGAAGCCGAAACACCCGGCCAGCAACGGTTCCCGGGCGGCCAGCCCCCGCACCCCGTTGATCCGGCTGGTCCCGGTGACCTGCAGGATCCGGCCGGCGCCGAGGAACAGCGAGCTCTTGACCAATCCGTGCCCGAACAGGTGCAACAGCACCGCGGCGATGGCCAGCGGACTGCCGATCGCGGCGCCGAGCGCGACCAGACCCATGTTCTCGATACTCGAATACGCCAGCATGCGTTGGTAGTCGCGCTGACTCAGCAGCAACGAGGCCGCCAGGATCAACGACGCCAGCGCCAGCACCACCAGCAACGCCCGGGTGAACTCCGGCCCGAGAGCGGCGTCGGCGACCACCTTGACCCGCAGCACGGCATAGAACGCGACCGAGACCAGCACCCCGGACATCAACGCCGTGACCGGAGCCGGAGCCTGGCTGTACGCGTCCGGCAGCCAGGCGTGCAGCGGGGCCAGCCCGGCCTTGGTACCGAATCCGACGATCAGCAGGGCCACCGCGATCCGGGTGACGCCGGGATCCAGGTGCGGGGCCGCGGCGACGAGATCCACCCAATCCAGCCCCGGCGCGGGTGAGGCGGTGTGTTGCGCGGCGAAATTCAGCAGGAAGGTGCCCAGCAGCGCCAGCGCGATCCCGGTCGAACAGATCACCACGTACTTCCATGCGGCCTCCACCGCCGCCCGCCCGCGGCGTTGCCCGACCAGGAAGGCGGTGACGATCGTGGTCGCCTCGATCGCCACCCACAGCACACCGAGCCCTGCCGCCAGCACGGCCAGCGCCATCAAGGCCAGGAAGACCTGCACCAGCATCACCATGTGCCGGCAGTCCCGATGGTCGGCTCGCCCTGCCTCGATCTCCACGGCCAGGTAGCCGGGGGTGGCCACGGCGCTGATCAGCGCCACCGTGCCGATCACGATCAACAGGAAGGCGCTGAGGGCGTCGACCCGGAGCAGCGAGAAGAACGCGACCTGCGGACCGGACGCGGTCACCCCCGCGGCGATCGCGATCGCTGCAGCCAGCACGCCGGCGGCGCTCACCACGCCGACCCAGCGGGTGCTCGCCCGCCAGCCCAGCACCGCGTAGATCAGCGCACCGATCAACGGCAGCACCACCGGCGCCGGCATCAGCCAGACCGGCCATTCCCACAGGGCCGATTCCCACAGGGGCGATTCCCGCAGGGCCGATTCCCACGGGGCCGATTCCCACAGGGCCGATTCCCACAGGGCCGATTCCCACGGGGCCGATTCCCGCAGG
>JBBQJM010000152.1:0-8621 GCA_038325895.1 Mycobacteriales bacterium | reverse complement strand
CTCGGATCGCTTGTAGGCGAACCAGTCCTTGTTCAGCGGCTGCGAGTGGTGCCGGAGGGCGCTGACGACACCAGGGAGCGGCATTTCCTGCGGATCGCCCAGCACCAGGTCGCAGATGCCAGGCTCGTACCGCAGCTGGTCGCGCCACTCCAGCATGCCGAGCACACCGGCGAGGGCGCCGGCCACCGCAGACGTCCTGGCAGCGGTGGGCAGGTTGGCGGGCATCGTTGACTCCCTTTTCGCCGGGCTACCGTGCGAGCGGGGCACGAGGAGTTGCCGGTCGGCTCCCGCTCGTCAGCCAGCATGGCGCAAACGGCTCGAATGAGCGAGACCCGCCGAGCCGATCTGTGGCGTTCGAGCAATACCCATAGGGGTATATTGTCGATAGGTCGGGGATCCTCGTCCGTGACGCCCGGAGGTCTGTGATGTGCTCGGCGGCGACGTGCTCTTCCTGCGGAAAGACGACCTGGCAGGGCTGCGGCCAGCATGTCGACGCGGTGATGGCCGGGGTGCCGGCGACCCGGCGCTGCGAGTGCGCGCGGCCGGCGCAGCGGTCGTTCATGGACCGGCTGCGCGGCCGCTGAGATCGGGCGGATCCATCGGACTCATCGCCGTGCGGTGAGGACAGGCGTCCGTCAGGAATCGGGATGATCGCCGGTGGCGCCGTCGATCATCCCGTGCCGCATCTCAGTGGCCCCGGACGACCCAGTCGTCCAGTTGCGGGGCCTCGGCGCCGATGGTGGTGTCGGCGCCGTGACCGGTGTGCACCACCGTCGCGGACGGCAGGGTCAACAGCCGATGGGAGATCGAATCGATGATCGTCGGGAAGTCCGAGAACGACCTGCCGGTCGCGCCGGGCCCGCCGGCGAACAGGGTGTCGCCGGTGAAGACGACGCCGAGCCCGGGGACGGACAGGCAGACCGAGCCGGGGGAGTGGCCGGGGGTGTGCAGCACAGTGCCGACCACCCCGTCCAGGGTGATGGTCTCTCCGTCGGTGAGGTCGGAATCGGGCTGCCGGTGATGGTGGGACATTCCCCAGAGCGGCGCGTCCGCCGGGTGCAGCAGGATAGGCGCTCGGGTGCGTTCGGCCACTTCGGGGGCCGCATCGATGTGGTCGTTGTGGCCGTGCGTGCACAGGATTGCGATGACGCGACGGTCGCCCACCGCCGCCAGGATCGCGTTCGCGTCGTGAGCGGCGTCGATGATCAGCACCTCGCGGTCGTCACCGAGTAGCCAGACGTTGTTGTCGATGTCCCAGGTCCCGCCGTCGAGGCTGAAAGTGCCGGAGGTGACGAGCTTGTCGATGCGGACCGTCACGCGGTGCCGCCCAGCCCGGTGTACAGCGGGTGGCGTCTGGCCAGGGCAGTGACTCTGGACCGCAGCGCCTCCTCCAGGTCGGGTGTCAGCAGCCCGACCGGAGCGATCAGTGCCTGCGCGATGACGTCCGCCACCTCGACGAAGTCCCGGTCGGTGAAGCCCCGCGTCGCCAGCGCCGGGGTACCGATCCGCAGCCCGGAGGTGACCATCGGCGGCCGGGGGTCGAACGGCACGGCGTTGCGGTTGACGGTGATGCCGATCGAATGCAGCCGGTCCTCGGCGGCCTTGCCGTCCAGGTCCGAATCGCGCAGGTCGACCAGCACCAGGTGCACGTCGGTGCCGCCGGTGAGCACCTTCACCCCGGCGTCGGCGACATCGGACTCGATCCACCGCTCGGCCAGCAGCCGGGCGCCGCGGACGGTGCGCTCGTTGCGTTCGATGAACGACGGGTCGGCGGCCATTTTGAAGGCCACCGCCTTGGCGGCGATGACGTGCTCCAGCGGGCCGCCCTGCTGGCCGGGGAACACCGCGGAGTTGATCTTCTTGGCGATCGCCGGGTCGTTGGACAGGATGGCGCCGCCGCGCGGCCCGCCGAGTGTCTTGTGCGTGGTGGTGGTGGTGACGTGCGCATGCGGCACGGGGGAGGGATGCAGCCCGCTGGCCACCAGCCCGGCGAAGTGCGCCATGTCCACCAGCAGGAAGGCGTCGACCTCGTCGGCGATCTCCCGGAATCGCTCGTAGTCCAGCTGGCGGGGGTAGGCGGACCAGCCGGCGATGATCAACTTGGGGGAGTGCTGGCGGGCGAGGCGGCCGACCTCGTCCATGTCGATGCGGTAATCCTCCTTGGACACCTCGTACGCGGCGACGTTGTAGAGCAGACCGGAGAAGTTGATCCGCATGCCGTGCGTGAGGTGGCCGCCGTGTGCGAGCGAGAGCCCCAGGATGGTGTCGCCCGGCTTGATCAGCGCCTGCATGGCGGCGGCGTTGGCCTGTGCACCGGAATGCGGCTGGACATTCGCGTACCCGGCGCCGAACAGCGCCTTCAGCCGCTCGATCGCCAGAGTCTCGATGACGTCGACGTTCTCGCAGCCGCCGTAGTAGCGGCGGCCGGGGTAGCCCTCCGCGTACTTGTTCGTCAGCACGCTGCCCTTGGCCTGCATGGCGGCGACGGAGGCGAAGTTCTCCGAGGCGATCATCTCCAGGGTGTCCTGCTGGCGGTGCAGTTCCCTGGCGATGTACTCGGCGACCTCCGGATCGGCCACCTCCAGCGGTGCGTCCAGCCCGGGCCACGGGGCCGTTTCGGCACTCGCCGGCGGATTCACTGCTGCCACGTCGGTGGTCATGACGGCCGTCTCCCTCGATCAGCGCCGGTGGGCGCCCGTCCCGCGGGTCGTCACCCGCTTGCCCGAGCCTCCACCGTAGTCGGCCGCCCCGCCAGGTCCGAATCCCCTCGGCGGCGGTCGTGGTCCTCCGCTCGCCCGCCTTCGCCCCGGCCCCCTCCCCGGCGCGGATCAACTTCGCCAGCGCGGATGAAACCGTCGACTTGCGCAACACCTGTCCCACAACCGCGACGTTCGTGCGCGCTCGGCAAGTTGATCCGCGCTCAGCAGGGGGACCCCCTGATCGCCAGGTTTACGTTTGATCGTTCGGAATGCCCGGAATCCTCACCTTGCATGCTGGTGGCGAAGGTAACGATGCGGTGACGGAGTTCGTTGACGGGTGAACCTCCGTTTACGGCTCCCTGGGGACGGCAACGCTGCCGGTGCCTGACGGGTGTCGTCGTGCTCGCCGAGAACGGCGGGAGGACACCGGCGCCGGCCGCAAGCGCCGTTCCGCGATGTCGTTCCCCCTGCTCCGGACCATGTCCGGAAGGGATGAGCCGGCTGCGGAAACGTCGGCCAACACCGAGTAACCCACCTGGAGGTAGAACCGAGTGAGGCTTCATCGATTGTTGGGGGCGGGCTTGGCCGCCACCCTTGCGGTGACCATGGCCGCCTGCGCCAGTTCGGACCGCAGTAGTGAGTCCAGCGGCAGCAGCACGGCCGCGGCGGGCAGCGAGGCGACTTCTGCCGGCAGCGCCGCCGCCGGACCGGCGGATCCCAACGGCCAGATCATCTTCGGCGCCGCCGGTGCGCCCAGCATGTTCGACCCGCTCTACGCCACGGATGGCGAGACCTTCCGCGTCGTCCGTCAGATGACGGAGGGGCTCGTCGCGTTCAAGCCAGGGACGGCCGACGTCGAACCAGCGCTCGCCCAGTCCTGGGACCAGTCCAGTGACGGCGTGACCTGGACCTTCAAGCTGCAGGAGGGTGTCAAGTTCCACGACGGCACGCCGCTGGACGCCGCTGCGGTCTGCTACAACCTGGACCGGATGTACAACCATACCGGTGCCGGCGCCACCCAGGCCCAGTACTGGTCGGACACCATGGGTGGCTTCAAGGGTCAGGTCGACGCTGCCGGCGCTCCCGTGCCCAGCGTTTACGAATCCTGCACCGCCTCGGACGCCGGCGACGCTGTTGTCAAGCTCACCCGGTACACCTCGAAGTTCCCGGCGATCCTGGGCCTGCGTCCTTCTCCATCCAGTCACCGACCGCGTTGAAGCAGTACGACGCGAACAACGTGACCGCCGAGGGCGACTCCTTCGTCTACCCGGCCTACGCCACCCAGCACCCGTGCCTTCGCGCCCCGGTGTTCCCGCGAGATCGACACCTGCCGGCAGGTCAGCCCGGTACTGGAACCACTGGAATCCCGCGCCGATCATCTGCTGCGCTGTCACAACCCGGTGGTGCCGGTGGGTGCGAGCGCGGCAACCGCCGCTGCTGCTGTCGAGGAGGAGTCGTCGTGACCGGGCCCGCTGCGTGGGAGGCAGACCCGATCCGGCAGGACCCCGACCTGCTCACCGCGGAGGCGGCCGCGGCGGAGGTGGAAGGGCAGGCCCGGGCAGGTGCCGCCGGTCACCAGTCCGAATCGATTCCGGACGTCCCGGCCGCCGAATTGTCCGCGGCCACCGCCGGTGCCGACGTACTGCTGGAGGTCAACGACCTCAATGTGCATTTCCCGATCAAACGCGGGGTGCTGATCGACAAGACGATCGGCTACGTGTACGCCGTCGACGGGGTCAGCCTGGCGGTGCGTCGGGGCGAGACGTATGGGCTGGTCGGCGAGTCGGGGTGCGGGAAGACCACTTTGGGTCGCGGCATCCTGCGGCTGATCGAGCCGACCGACGGCTCGGTGATCTTCGACGGGGTGAACATCGCCGCTCTCAAGCCCGAGCCGCTGCGAGTGGCGCGTCGCCGGATGCAGATGGTGTTCCAGGACCCGCTGGGCTCGCTGGACCCGCGGCAATCGGTGCAGTCGATCCTGGTCGAGGGGATGAAGGCGCACGGGCTGGATACGTCGGAGGCGCAGACGAACGCGCGGCTGCGGGAGTTGCTGTCCGCAGTGGGGCTGCCGAACACCGCCCTCCGCAAGTACCCGCACGAGTTCTCCGGCGGCCAGCGTCAACGGATCGGCATCGCCAGGGCGTTGACGGTCAACCCCGAGCTGATCGTCGCTGACGAGCCGGTGTCGGCGCTCGACGTCTCCGTGCAGGCGCAGGTGATCAACCTGCTCGAGGACCTGCAGGCCGATCTCAACCTGACCTACATCGTCATCGCGCACGACCTGGCCGTGGTCAGGCACATCTCGGACCGGGTCGGGGTGATGTACCTCGGCGCGCTGGTCGAGGAGGCTTCGTCCCAGGCCTTGTACGCCGAACCGCTGCACCCCTACAGCCGAGCGCTGATGTCCGCGGTGCCGGTGTCCGATCCGGTGGTCGAGGACAGCCGCGAGCGCATCCTGCTCACCGGGGACCTTCCGTCACCGGCAAACCCGCCGACCGGCTGCAGGTTCCACACCCGTTGCCCGTGGCGCCAGCCCACCCTGTGCGACACCGACCGACCGCAACTGCTGGAGATGCGGCCCGGCCATCGGGTCGCCTGCCACTACGCCGCCGAGATCGCGTCCGGGCAGCTGCAGCCCCGTGAGGTCACAGCCGACGTCCTGTGAGACCGTCCAGCCTCGTCTCGCCCGGCCGACCGCAGGCGAGTTCTCCCGACGGCGCGGATCAACGTCCCCGGCGCGCATGAACGTCGCGGTTGTGGGACTGGTGGTACGCGAGTCAACCAGTTGGGCCGCGTCGGCGAAGTTGATCCGCGCTGGGGGGTCAGCCGGCGCCGAGGTAGGCCAGCACGCCGTTCGCCAGGCCCTGGGCGATCTGCTGCTGGCCGGCGGCGGAGCTCATCAGGTCGGCGTCGCCGGAGTTGCGCATGTTCCCGGCCTCGATCATCACGGTCGGCCGCACCGACAGGTTGAGACCGGCCAGGTCGCCCCGCGGCCACAGGCCGCCCGAACCGAGATGGTTGGACGGGGACAGGCCGGCCGCGGTCAACCCGTCCCGGACATTCACCGCGAGGCCCTGCGATTCCGCGGCCATCGCGGCGCCCGCCGGGTCCTGCTCGGCGGTCATCACGTAGTACCCGTGTGCGGACCCGTCGTCACCGTCGCCGTGGATGGAGACCACCACGTCGGCGTTGTTGTCGTTGCCGATCGCGGCGCGGTCGTTGACGCACGGGCCGACACCGCCATCGCTGCTCCTGGTCATCACCACGGTGATGCCCCTGGCCTGGAGGATCGGCCGAAGGTCGTTGGCCACGTTCCAGGTGAACTGGTGCTCGGGGTAGCCGTCGTTGGTCTCGGTCCCGGTCGTGTTGCACGACTTGGTCTGACCGAAACCCGCGGGTACCAGCGCGTTGATGATGTCCGGGTTCGCGCTGTTGGCGCCGTTGTGACCGGGGTCGATGACGACCACGGTCCCGCTGTGCACGGGGCCTTGGGGCGCCGGGTCGGGCTGGGGTTCCGGGGCGGGTTCCGGCTCCGGCGGTAGTTCGGGCTCGGGAGCCGGTGCCGGCTCCTTCGCCGACGAGGTGTCCGGTTCTGTTTCGGCGGTGGGTTCCACCGGCTGCTCGGAGCTGGACGGCGGTTCCGCCGCCGGCGGCACCGGCGCCGGACTCGACTCCTCCGAACTGGTCAGGCCGGGCACGGTGATCACCGGGCCTGAGGTGGGTGCGCTGCTCGAGGTGGACGCGCTGAGGGCCGCGCTGCTCGGGGCGGCCTCACCAGTCGCCGCGCACGACGTCACGACACATGCCAGGGCGGCCACGACGAAGGCGGCGAGGGACGGCGAACGGGCACGCATGCACTCACTGTGCCATTGCGGCGGGCGCGATCCGGGGAGGCCGCCCGTGTGGACCGGTCGGACGGGGTCGCGCACTACGCTGGTGTTGACCTCGCGGGTGCCGATCGGGCCCCGCACCAGGTCTTGACGGCGGCCGTCCGAGCGCCCGATGCCGTGAGCGCTCGCAGGCTGCCAGCGCCGAACGAGCCCCGAGAAGGGAATTCTGCTGATGATGCCCGGTATGCCCGACCTGACCCAGATCGTGCTGAAGGCACAGCAGATGCAGGCGGAGATGGAACGCGCGCAGGCGTCGCTGGCGCACACCGAGGTCACCGGTTCGGCGGGGGGAGGTCTGGTGACCGCCGTCCTCGACGGTGCCGGAGAGCTCAGAAGCATCCGGATCGACCCGTCGGTGGTCGATCCGGCGGACGTGGAGACCCTCGAGGACCTGGTGGTCGCCGCGGTCCACGGCGCACGCAGGGCTGCGGAGGCACTGGCCACCTCCACCATGGGCACCGTTGCCGGGGGGCTTGCCGGGTCGCTGGACCTGTCATCGCTCGGCCTGCCGGGGCTGAACTTTCCCGGGTTCGGCGGCCAGACCGCGGACGACGACGACGAGGACGACGAGGACGACGAGGACGAGTACCAGGACGAGGGCGAGTACCCGGACGAGGATCCGGACGAGGACGTCATCGATGGCGGGGTCGAGATCGGTGTCGATGCCCCGCCCGCCCCGCCAGGCCAATTGCCGCGCGGCGGGTCGCCCTCCGGCCGCGGCGAGGCCTGACCCTCCGTGTACGAAGGCCCGGTTCAGGACCTCATCGACGAGCTCGGACGGCTGCCGGGTATCGGCCCGAAATCCGCACAGCGCATCGCCTTTCACCTGTTGACCGCCGATCCGGTCGACCTGACCCGGTTGCAGGGCGCGTTGCAGCGGGTGAAGGAAGAGGTGCGGTTCTGCGAGATCTGCGGGAACGTCGCCGCGGAGGCACGGTGCCGGTACTGCACGGATCCGCGCCGCGACGACGCGGTGATCTGTGTCGTCGAGGAGCCCAAGGACGTTGCCGCCATCGAACGCACCAGGGAGTTCAAGGGCAAGTACCACGTGCTCGGTGGGGCGATCTCGCCGATCGACGGCATCGGCCCCGACCAGCTGCGCATCGCGCCGCTGCTCACCCGGATCGCCGAGCCGGGGGTGCGCGAGGTGATCCTGGCGACCGATCCGAACCTGGAAGGCGAAGCGACCGCTACCTATCTGACCCGGCTGTTGCGCACGTTCCCCGGGCTGTCCGTCACCCGGCTGGCCAGCGGTCTGCCGGTTGGTGGGGACCTTGAATACGCCGATGAGGTGACGCTGGGCCGGGCGTTCTCCGGACGGCGCTCGGTGGATGCCTGACCCTCTGCGGGCGGCACGACCAGCGCCGGCGGCGGCGGCCGCGCGGCTGCTGCTGGACCGATCACCCCGGCTGGGCACCATCCGGCTGGGCGTGGTCGACGGTCCATCCGGCTCCGGCAAGAGCACGTTCGCACGACTGTGGGCG
This sequence comes from Mycobacteriales bacterium, assembly GCA_038325895.1. Taxonomy (GTDB): domain Bacteria; phylum Actinomycetota; class Actinomycetes; order Mycobacteriales; family Nakamurellaceae; genus Nakamurella. The sequence continues at coordinate 548 of JBBQJM010000152.1, read as the reverse complement.
CACGAGGTGCTGCTGGCCGGAGCGTCCGCGGTGTCGGTCTTCTCCTCGGACGTGCTGGCGACCTGGGAGGAGCCCTTCGGGTGGTGGCCCAGGTTCGACGCGGCCGTCCTCGGTCCGCTGGCGCGCGGCTCCAGCGGCAGGGTGCAGGCGACCGACTGGTCGACCGGGACGCCCGGGCCCGGGGCCTGGCTGGACGTTCAGCCGACCCCCGTGCTGATCTTGGAGGGGGTGTCCTGCGGTCGCGCCGAGATCGCTGATCGGGCCGGCGTGCTGGTCTGGGTGGACCTGCCCGACCGACGCAACCGGCTCGAACTCTCGGTTGCCCGGGACGGCGAGCCGTCCCGGAGGTACCTGACCGCGTGGCAGGACGACGAGGATGCCTTCTTTGCCGCGGATCGGACCCGGCAGCGCGCGGACGTGGTGGTCGAACCCCATCGGTAGCTGCTCGGTGCTCGCTCGGTCGTGCGCCCTCCACGAAACCCGCTGGCCAGCAAGGCATGCTTGCACCGTGGCAGATGGCTGGGCGTCGCGGTGGCGGGATCAGATCA
>JBBQJM010000151.1:0-8622 GCA_038325895.1 Mycobacteriales bacterium | reverse complement strand
GGACAGCAGGTCCGCCAGGAAGCCCAACCGGGCCAGACCTCCCATGACACAGATGAGACCGACCATCACGGCCAGTGCGGCGGCAAGCGTCGCGTACCGCACCGGGTCGCCCGCGGCCAACGGCATCAATACCACCGCTGTCATCAGCGCGGTGGTGGACTCCGGACCGACCGAGAGCTGACGGGACGAACCCATCAGCGCGTACACAACCAGCGGCCCGAGCATCGCCCCAGAGTCCGGTGACGGGTGGCAGGCCCGCGACTTCGGCATAGGCCATGACCTGCGGCACGGGGTAGGCGGCCACGGTGATCCCCGCCAGCAGATCCCCACGCAGCCACCCGCGCTGGTAGTCCCGGAACTGAGCGATGCCCGGCAGCACGGAACTCCGCCTGGTGGAACGCGCACCGGTCACCGGATCACCGTGCCGACCCCGCGGTGCGCACCGCAACACCTGGGTTCGGCGCACAAAGAACACCGGGCCCACTCGGTCCGCGCGCCGGTGTAGCACTGGTTTGCTTCCGGCCGGCGTTGGGGCAAGGGTGGCCCCGCCGGTGATCTCACTGGCTGTGTACACCCTGAGCGCCGCACTAGCGCAGGAGCCTCATTTGTCTACCCCGAATGGGTGAAATCTTCGACGACTTAGTGCTGCCGAAGGACCCGCGGAATCGGGCCAGAGACACGCCGAGCGATCTGCGAAAACGGCGAAATCCCGCGGTCATTCGGTGACCGTTATCAATCCGTTATGTCGCTTTTCGGGCGGTGGACTTCTCAACTTGGCTTTGTATGGTCGTCTTGGTCGCGGTTCCCCGCGGCTTGACCTGCACACACCTCCGAGCCAACCGCGCCGAGCGCTGTCCGATCCGGCTCCGGAGAAACTATCGACAGGAAGGCCAGGACAGCGACGGGGAACCCAACTCCGGCAGTCAAGCGGCTGCCTTGGGGTGAATCCGGCCTGATCGCCGGACGGGCTATCCCCATAACCCATTCGCGTTCCGACATTCGTGGACATCCGCGGGTATTCCCGGACATCCGTACCTGGAATCCCAGCGGCTCGATCAGTCCGTGCGTCGTCGGCCCAGCGATGGGTGAGCCCGAACCCGACAGCTCACCTCGTAGGCGCAGCCAGGGGACAAGTACATGATTCGTCATTACACCGGCCGTCATCGTGAGATCTCACGCGCTCGCGTCTGGGCATACCGGGGCGCAACGGTCGGCGTCGTCGCCGGCGCCGCCGCTCTCGGGCTCGCGGGCAGCGCTTCCGCCGCCCCCGACTCGACCTGGGATTCCGTCGCTCAGTGCGAAAGCAGCGGCAACTGGGGCATCAACACCGGGAACGGCTACTACGGTGGCCTGCAGTTCACCCAGTCGACCTGGGACGCCTACGGTGGCCAGCAGTACGCCTCGCGCGCCGACCTGGCCTCCAGGGAAGCGCAGATCGCCGTCGCCGAGCAGACCCTTGCCGGCCAGGGCTGGGGCGCCTGGGCATGCGCGTACGCGGGCGGTGGCGAGGGGTCGACGGCCCGCAGTGTCGCCGCGGATTCGTCGTCGAGCGATTCGTCCTCGAGCGATTCGTCCTCGAGCGATTCGTCCTCCAGCAGTTCTTCGAGCGATTCGTCGTCGAGCGACCAGCCTTCGGCCAGCGACGACCGGCAGGCCTCGCGCAGCCGTTCCTGGGACGAGACCGATTCCAACAGCAACTCCGCTGACGAGACCAGCAGCGACAGCACTGACTGGAGCAGCAACGACTCGAGCAGCACTGACTCGGCCAGCACGGACACCGCTCCGGCCAGCGCCGCTGACGGCACCTACACCGTGGTGTCCGGCGACACGCTCTCCGAGATCGCTGCGACGCAGAACGTCGCCGGCGGCTGGGAGGCCCTGTACGCGGCCAACTCGGACATCGTCCCCGACGCCGACCTGATCTACCCGGGCCAGGTCATCCGCCTGGGCTGAGCAAGCTGAGTCTGCTGAGCAACTGCTCACGGCATTGACGGGGCGTCGCCCTGCTGGATCTCCAGCGGGCGGGGCCCCGTTTGTCATGTCTTCGGCCGGGTGGACCACCGGCCGGATACCATCCACCCATGCTCTTCCGCCGCGCCACGGTTGTGGGGGTGGCCGCGGTGCTGGTGTTGCTGGCCGGGTGCACCTCCGGCTCATCGGACCCGCCTGCGTCGAAAGCCGCGCCACCGAACCCGACCGAACTGCTGACCGCATCGGCGAAATCCATGTCCGAGGTCACCAGCGCGCACTTCACCCTCGCGGTGGACGGCGAGCTGCCGGATGTGACCGTGCAGAAGGCCGAGGGCGACCTAACCGACGCCGGCGACGCACAGGGCACCGGGACCATCAAACAGTTCGGCCAGCTCATCGAGGTCGATTTCGTGCTGGCCGACAAGAAGCTGTACATCAAGGGCCCGACCGGGGGCTTCGCGCAGATCCCGGCCGCGCTGGCCGGCCAGCTGTACGACCCGTCGGTCATCCTGAATCCCGACAAGGGCGTTTCCGCAGTGCTGTCCAGCGTCACCGGCGCGACCCTGGTCAGCAGCGACGACACCACCGCCGTCGTCTCCGGGACCGTGCCGAAGGACGTCGTCACGTCACTTGTGCCCGGCCTCAACTCCGACGTCAAGGGCGCGTTCACCATCGAGCAACCGTCGGCGGAGCTGACGTCGGCGCAGTTCGAGCTGACCGGCGCCGACGGCAAACCGGCGAAGGTGGATGTGCAACTGTCGGCACTGAACGAAGCCGTGACGATCAGCCCGCCGTCCTGAGAGCGCGGGGAGTGACCGCCGTGGGCGCGTGGTGAGCGCCCCACCGCGCAGGCGGCTGGCCATCGGTGCCGCCGGGGCTGCGGTGCTGCTGGCTGCACTGGACGCCTACGTGGTGGTGGGGCTGCTGGTGGACATGGTGCGGGACCTTGGTATCCCGGTGAACCGCTTACAGCGCGCTACTCCGATCGTTACCGGCTACCTGCTCGGCTACGTCGCCGGGATGCCGCTGCTGGCGCAGCTCTCGGACCGTTTCGGTCGGCGAGTGGTGTTGCAGGGATGCCTGGTGGCATTCGCGATCGGTTCCGCGGTGACGGCGCTCGCCGCCGGCCTGCCGCTGCTGGTCGGTGGACGGGTGCTGCAGGGCATCGCCGGCGGTGCCCTCCTGCCCGTCACGATGGCGCTGGTCGCCGACCTGTGGACGGAGCACCGGCGATCGACCGCGTTGGGCGCGGTCGGGGCCGCGCAGGAACTGGGCAGCGTGCTGGGCACGCTCTACGGGGTGGCCGTCGCGGCCGCCTTCGGCGCCTCCGAGTTCTTCTCCGGCATTCAGCCGGAGAGTTGGCGCTGGGTGTTCTGGATCAATCTGCCGCTGACGGTGGGAGCCATGCTCATCGTCCGGCTCGCTGTGCCCGCCGGCCGTCCGGCGCACCGGGCCGTCGCCGTCGATCTCGTCGGCGGCGGACTGCTGGCGCTGGCACTGGGACTTCTGGTGGTGGCGCTCGACAACCCCGATCCCGAAACCAGCGTGCTTCCGCCGTGGGGACCGGCCACGCTCGCCGCGGCGGCGCTGGTCATCGTCGGATTCCTGTTGTGGGAGAGACATTCGCGGACGCGGCTGTTCGATCCAGCGGACGTACGGATGGGGCCGTTCCTGGCCGCCCTGGGGGTCAGCTTCGCGACCGGCGCCGCCTTGCTGGTGACGTTGGTGGACGTCGAGTTGTTCGCGCAGACGCTGCTCGGGATGGACTCGGCAGCGGCCGCCGCGATGCTCAGCCGATTCCTGATCGCGCTGCCCCTCGGCGCCGTCGCCGGCGGCTGGCTCGCTTCCCGGGTAGGGGAGCGCTGGGTGGCGGTGGCCGGACTGGCGCTCGCCGCGATCGGTTACCTCCTCATCTCCAGGTGGCCGCTGGACGTGCTGGCCGCCGAGCACCCGCTCGGTCTGCCGGTGCTGGACACCGACCTGGTGATCGCCGGGTTCGGGCTCGGCCTGGTGATCGCGCCGGTGTCGGCTGCCGTGCTGCGGGTGGTGCCACCGGCCAGGCACACGATCGCCTCGGCCGCCGTTGTGATCGCGAGGATGACAGGCATGCTGGTCGGCGTCGCCGCACTCACCGCATGGGGATTGCACCGGTTCAGCGAACTGACCGCCGACCTGACGACCCCGCTGCCGATCGGCGTCTCGCAGGAGGAATTCACCCGGCAGGTCGAGCAATATCGGCAGTCGTTGTCGCTGGCGCTGCTCACCCAATACCGGGAGATCTTCCTGATCACCGCGGTGATCTGCGCGGCGGCCGCCGTCCTGGGAGTGTTCCTGCCGCGTCAGACACGTTCGACGGGTTAGCAATACCCGGTCAGCGGTTGGACCACAGTCAGCGGTTGGACCACAGTCAGCGGTTGGACCACAACGGTTCCACCAGTTGCCATTCCGCATCCCAGCGTGCCCGGCTGCGCACGTTCAGGCCGCGCCTGACCAGCCCGTACACCGAGGCCAGCACCAGCCCCACCGCGAACCACCCGCCGAGCCCGACGATGATGGCCCGTGCGGCCGCGTCGGTGACGTTCAGCGGCGGTTGGGTGACGGCGCCGGAGCGGTCCAACCAGATCGAGACATGGTCCCCGGCATACTGTCCCGTGCTGACCGGGATCAACCCGGTCTGCACGGCGCCATTGGTGGCCACCCAGGTGGCGGTGGCGGCCGTCGGGCCGTTCAGCGGATACCCGTGCGCGCTCAGCTGCGGCAGCGGCGCGTCGGTGAGCAGTTCGGCGGACACCCTGGTGCGGTCCGCATTCTCCTGCGCGGAAATCGCCGAACCGCTCGCCCAGATCATCGATCCCGCGATCGCGGCGAGCGGAAAGGCAAGGACCCACAACCCGATCAGGGCCACGGCCAGCATCGCCCGAACTCGATCGCAGGACCGCGCCATCGGGTTGTGCCAGACGGAGACCATCAACGAACGCGGGCGTTCCCAGCCGTCGGGTGGGCGTCGTGCCGAACGCATCTCGTCCTCCACATGCTCATGAAGTGGTCGGCGATCAACCGGGCGATCACCCGGCGACCAAAGGGTCAGACCAGGACATTGGGCCTGACGACGACCACCGGGCACTGACTGTGCATGATCAGGGCGTGGCTGGTGGATCCCAGCAACATGCCCTTGAACCCGCCGCGACCACGGCTGCCGACCACGATCAGTTCGGAAGATTCGCCGTAGCCGAGCAACGCCGGTGTGGGACGGCCGTGCACCACAATCTGCTCTACCACGACGTCCGGGTACTTTTCGTGCCAACCGGCCAGTCGTTCGGACAGCAGTGCGCGCTCTTCGCTGTCGATCTCGGCAGGGTCGATCAGGATCGGGTGCTCCGGGAAAGCCGCATCGACCACGGCGTCGTTCCAGGAATGCACGGCAACCAGCTTGGTCCGCCGGAGCGCCGCGGCCTCGAAAGCGAACGCGACGGCCGCCTCGCTGTTCGGCGAACCGTCCACTCCGACGACCACCGGGCCGCTGGGAAACGCTCGTTGATGGGGATGGATCACGGCAACCGGCGCGGTGTTCGTCGACGCGATCGCCATCGCGACGGACCCCAACACCAGACCAGTGAGTCGGCCGCTGCCGCGAGATCCCACGACGGTCAGCCGGGCCCGCGCTGACTGCGCCTGCAGCGCCGCGACCGGATCGCCCTGGATCAGCCGGCTGTCGATCGTCAGCGCAGGATGCGACTGCCGCAGCGTTGCCGCAGTGTCCTGCAACAGTTCCTCGCCCTCGGCGCGCAACGCGGCCTGCGCCTCGTGCGACCTCGGGTTGTAGCCGGGGAACCCACGGGAAGGCAGCGTGTAGGCGTGCACCAAGCGCAGCACGGCGTGCCGGCGGACGGCTTCTTGGGCGGCCCAGCCATAGGCGGTGTACGACGATGACGAAGTGTCGATCCCGACAACGACGAGATCGCCTCGGCTGCTGACTTTCTCGCGTTCGCCGTGGTGCTCCGGCACGGTCTCGCCGCTGCCGATCGGCGCCAGTAGTCCGTCGGCCGACGCCGCCGCGGCGGCTGCGACGACGGTGCGTACCGGTGCGGATTGGACGGGTAGCTCGCCGTGGAATTGATCGCCGTGGAATTGATCGCCGTGGAATTGATCGCTGTGGCCCGACTCGTGCACCTGGTCCGCGTGCTCCAGGGCCACCAGGTACCGCTGCAGGGCCGTATCGTGACGTGACACGGGTGCGGTGCTGTCGATGACGGTCCTGCGCGCCTCCATGGCGGCGCGCTGACTTTCGTTGCTGGTCATCGTCCGCTCCTCTCCTGAAGATCCCTGTTCGGAAGTCCGTGTACGGACGACCCCGTGTCTGACATCACCCTCCCGCCCCACCGCGGAAGCAACCAGGGCCGAAGTACCCAGCTACGCGGGAATCAGGAGCAGGTCAGGACCGCGGCGCCGTTGACCCGATCGGCAGCGAGGTCGGCCAGCGCGCGGTCCGCGTCCGCCAGCGGGTAGAGCGAGGTGGTGACGTCAAGGTGATGGCGGCCGGCCAGGGCCAGGAAATCCCTTCCGTCGACCCGGGTATTGGCCGTCACGCTGCGCAGTTCGCGTTCGTAGAACAGCTCACGCTCGTAGTTCAGCACCGGCACATCGGACAGGTGAATGCCGGCGACCGCGAGGATCCCGCCGCGGTCGAGGGCCCGCAGCGCAACCGGCACCAGGTCACCGACCGGGGCGAAGAGAATGGCGGCGTCGAGCGGTTCCGGCGGCGCGTCACCGGCGCCTGCCACGGAGTCGACGCCGAGATCCAGGGCCAGCCGGCGCGCGCCGGTGGATCTGGTGAGCACATGCACGCGCGCGCCGAATTCGACGAGGGCGACCTGGGCTGTCAGATGGGCGCTGGCGCCGAAACCGTAGATACCGAGCCGTCCCCCGCGCTGCAACCCGCTGCGCCGCAGCGCACGGAAGCCGATGATCCCCGCGCACAACAACGGCGCGAGCTCGGCATCGGCGTACCCCGGCGGCAGCCGGTAGGCGAATGCGGCCGGCACCGTGGTGTATTCGGCATACCCGCCGTCGGCGTCCCAGCCGGTGTATCGCGAGTCCGGGCACAGATTCTCCGCGCCCCGCCGGCAGTAGCGGCACACCCCGCAGGTGTGCCGCAGCCAGGCAACGCCGACCCGGTCGCCGACCGCGTAGTCGGTGACGTCGGGCCCGAGACCAACGACCTGGCCGACGATCTCATGTCCAGGAGTGACTCCCGGATGATGCACGGGCAGGTCGCCCTCGCTCACGTGCAGATCTGTCCGGCACACCGCGCAGACCGTCACCTTGACGAGCAGTTCGCAGGGGCCGGGAGTCGGGACTGCGCGCTCGTACAGGGTGAGCGGGTGGGTGTCGATGGGTCCCGGCTGTCGCACGGACCAGGCCTGCATGGTGCTCGGGAGCCGGCTGGGCGACGACGCGGTGACGCTCATGACGGTCATTCTTCCGCGTGCCCGGGGCAGTGGTCAGGTGACCAAAGCCCCTGTTGCCGGGGACCTCCGGCAGATCCGGTGTCGGGTCACCCGCACCTACCGTGAAGGCGAACCAATGACCGACCACAACAATGAGACCAAACAATGAAAGGCCCGTCATGCGCGCTCGGGAGATCATGACCAAGTCGGTGCTGACGGTGCAGCCGACCGCCACCGTCGGCAAGGCCTCGGAGATGCTCACCTACCGCGGTTTCAGCGCGCTTCCCGTCGTCGACGAGAACGGCGCACTGGTCGGCATCGTCACCGAGGCAGACCTGATCCGCAACCGTTTCCCCCAACCTTCCGGCGACCAGACGACCGTCGGCCTGAGCCCGGCGCGCACGGTCGCCGAGGTGATGACCACCCCTGCGGTCGCGGTCAGCCACGACGAGGATCTGTCGGTGCTGGCAAGGGTGATGCTCGCCGAGCACCGCCGCTGTGTGCCGGTAGTCGATGGGACCAGGCTGGTCGGCGTGGTGACCCGCCGCGACTTGGTCCGGGTGCTGTCGAGGACCGATGCCGAGATCGCTGCCGACGTCCGCAAGAACCTGCAGGTGCTCGGCGGGCAGGCGCGCTGGTCGGTTCAGGTGACCGACGGCGAGGTCATCGTCCGCGACCTGTTCGACCGAGCGTCCGATCGCCCGGTGGCGCAGGTGCTCGCCGAGGCTGTTCCCGGAGTGATCCGTGCGGCAGTGCAGGCGCCCGAGCCCACGGTGACACCCACGCAAGGCTGATCGGCTCCCACGTCGTCGGTGACGCCAAAGGCCCGCCCCGATCCCTACCATGGGCGGGTGGAAACCTGGTGGATCCTGCTCATCGCGGCTGTCATCGCTCTGGTCATCGTGCTGGCCTGGTCCGCCAGGAGGCGACGGTCGTACGTCGACCCGACCCAGGTCACCATCGACGCCGCGCTGGCCGGAAAAGTGACCGGCCTGTACCGGCAGGGCAAGAAGGTCGAAGCAGTGAAGCTGCTCCGGGAGCAGACCGGGCTGTCGCTGGCCGATGCGGTCACCATCGTCGAGAAGATCGCGAGCAGGTCCAAGTCCGGTTCGAACTCCGGCTCGAAGACCGCGGTGCGGAAGGAACGTGCGTCGAGATCTGACACGGCTCCGTCCACCGCGCCGGTCGATCTGGACACCGAACT
>JBBQJM010000150.1:0-8630 GCA_038325895.1 Mycobacteriales bacterium | reverse complement strand
TCCCGTCGGCACGCTTGGTGGCGATCTCCAGTTCTTCGGCCCTACCGATTTGCTCCAGATCCTCGGTGGACCATGCGGTCGTCATGATGCGAACTCCTTCGCGGGCGTGGTCTGCATCACCAGTTTCGTTGTTCCGTGATGGTTTGTCGTTCGGTGATGCGGCCGATCCGCATAGTGGGTTGGCAGTCCTCATCCCTGGTAGCTGCCGCCGAACTGTTCTGGTACGAGGTCGGCCTGCTCGGCCCCGGTCTCGATCAAGTCGAGGATCGCCTCCGCGACTTGCTCGGGCGACTGCGGCTTCGGCGCATGGCTGGATTCCAGCTCCGACGCGGATTCGGTTTCGCCGCGCAATGATTCGATGAACTCGGTGTCCTGACGAAACGGGTACATCGTCGAGACCGCGGTTCCCGCGTCGGCGAGCTCCGCTCGCGCCAAGGCGGGGGAACTCGCTGCGCGACGCGCGCGGGTGGGCGGCCCGCGCACACAGGACCGCTGATCAGCGTTGGCGCCCCACCACCGTCCCCGTCGGGGCATGACAGCCCACAGCTGGGTTCAGCTGGAGCGGCTCGAGTCCTTCTGCTGCACAGGGCATATCAGCCTGTCACGCCCCGCCCTTCAAGCTGGTGGACGATCTCTTCTTGCTGCGCCTTGGACTCCGGCGAGCCGGACCCGCCTCGGCCGGTCGCCCTGGTCGCGAGTTGCAAGGGCGTGGAGCCGCGGTTGTTCGTTCGTCGAGCATCGGCGCCACCGTCAAGCAGCGCGGCCACCGCGGCCGCGCAACGGGTGCGTACCGCGCGATGCAGCGGCGTGACCCCGCTCTTGTCGGTGGCGTTCGGATCCGCCCCCGCCTCGACGAGGCAGGTGACCGTCTCGGCCTGAGCCGGCGGGTTCCAGGTTCGCGAACCGGGCATGCCGTCGGCTGCGTAGTGCAGCGGGTGAGCGCCGCGGCGATTTGTTGCATCGACCTCGGCACCTCTGGCGACCAGCAGCCGTATCATCGCCGGTCGATACGCGGCGGCAGCCACGTACAGGGCCGAGTCGCCGGCATAGAGGTAGTGCTCGATCTCGACGATGTAGTGCTCGGTGGCCGCCCGGCGGGTCGCGCCCTTCTCGATCCGCGTATGCACCAAATCCGGCGAATCAGCCAGCAGCTGTGACGCCGAGGCTGCGTCATCGGCAATGATCGCCCGCACCAACGTCATCAGCGCGGCATCGCTCGCGGTCATGCTTCACCATAGCCTCCGTTCCGATCTCTCTCACGACTGGCTTCTACGAGAACCCTTGCACCCCAAGGCGGTTTGGCACGGGAGAAGCAATTCGGTCGAGACGCTCGCGGCGTTGCTGCCGGGCTACTCTCGCGGGGTGTTCCAACAGCTCATCCGCCGCGGAGCTCAGAGGTCCTGACACATCCGTGGGAGTCGCACCCAGAGGACCCGCGCAGCATCCATCGGATCGGCTCGGGCGCCCGGACAAGCGCCAGTTACAGCGTGGTCGGCTCCTGGCTCCGTCGGGAGTCCCCGTCGGGTCCTTCGTCGCGGCGATCTTGCCGTGGCTCCTGGGCATCGACGACACCTGGTGGCCCCAGTTTCTGCTCTCTGTCCCTGGCATCACCTTGGCAGGTCTCTGCGCCGGCCTCGGCGCCTCTTCCACGAGCTGGATGATCAACTGGCGGCGGGCGAATGCTGCCAGGTGGCATCGGACCAACGATCCGCAGTAGGACGCCGCTCGGTTGAGCCGAGTATCGGGTACACGGATCTTTCGTTCCGACCGAGCATGCCACCCGCGGCTACGTTCGGACGACGGATTCCAGCGGAGCGCCCGGACTGCGAAGGTTGCAGGCATGCGAAGATCGCGGCCCGGTGGCCCGGGGACAACGGAAGGACGCCCGATGGCGCTGTTGAACTGCGACGTCTTTTCTGACGTACTCGGGTTGAGCACCTCGTTGACGGTGATCCTGCCGCAAGCAACCAGCAACCAGATCGGTATGACGGGCAACGTCCGGGAGGCCGATCCCCCGCTGCTGTACCTGCTGCACGGGCTGTCGGACGATCACACGATCTGGCTGCGCCGCACCTCGATCGAGCGGTATGTCGCGCCGCTCGGATTGGCCGTCGTGATGCCCCAGGTCCATCGAAGTTTCTACACCGACGAGGTCTACGGGAACCGCTACTGGACTTTTCTGTCCGAGGAACTGCCGGAATTGGTGCACAACTTTTTCCGCCTCTCCCGGCGGCGGGAAGACACCTTTGTCGCTGGGCTGTCGATGGGTGGCTACGGCGCGATGAAGTGGGCGTTGCGGTATCCGGAACGGTTCGCCGCCGTGGCAAGCCTTTCCGGTGCCCTCGATATCGCATCGCGCCAGCAGAAGAACCCTGTGCAGGACGAAAGTGGGCAGAACAATCCCGTGCAGGACCCCGCGCAGGACGTTCACATGATGCGACGGATCTTCGGCGATCAGCACGTCAGCGGCACCGACCATGATCTTTTCGCCCTACTGGACCGGCTCGACCGCGCCGCGGCGCCGTCGATGTACGTCTGCTGCGGCACCGAGGACGTCCTGAACTCAGAGAACAAGCGGTTCGTTCGGGCTGCGGCCGGCCGAGACCTCCGGCTGGTCAGCGACTTCGGACCAGGAGAGCACGATTGGACCTACTGGGACGCCACCATCCAGGACGTGCTCGGCTGGCTACCGCTGACACCGGCCGGAAGCTGACACCGCTCTCGTCGGGCGCGAGTCTTCGGCGCCGACTGCGGATGTTGTCGATGCGAGAGTTGTTCCCGGCCGGCACCTCCATGCTGCTGGCGTCGGCCCACCTGGGTGGCTCGTACTTCTTCGTCGGGCCGCGAGCGCGACCCAACGGCACCGAATCGGCGGTGTCTTCGTCATGGTCGCGTTGTGACCTGCCGAATTCACCGCCGTCGAACGTGCCCGGCGTAGTGTGCTCCGAATGCGGCACGACACCGTGGTGGTGGGCGCGGGGCCGGCGGGTCTCGCGGTCGCCGCGGCTCTGCACGACAGCGGCGCGCCGTGCACGGTGCTGGAGCGGGGTGACGGAGTCGGTACCGCGTGGCGGGCACGGTACGACAGCCTGCACCTGCACACCGCCCGCTGGCTGTCGGGCCTTCCCGGCGGGCGCATCCCCAGGAAACTCGGCCCGTGGGTTTCTCGCGACGATTTCGTGACCTTCCTGGGCGACTATGCCACTCAGCACGGCGTTCGCCCCGAGTTCGGCGTCACTCTCGAGCGGATCGACCGTGACGATGGCTGCTGGCAGCTGCAGACGTCCCGTGGCCCTCGACAGGCACGCGCGGTCGTGGTGGCCACCGGCTACTGCCGGCAGCCCCTCATCCCGGACTGGCCGGGGCGCTCGGGCTTCACCGGATCGCTCCTGCATTCGGCGGAGTACCGCGAGCCCTCGCCGTACGCGGGCCGGCGCGTGCTGGTGGTGGGCGCCGGCAATTCGGCCGCCGATATCGCGGTCGAGCTGCTGGGGGTTGGTGCGCACGTGACGCTCTCGGTGCGAACCCCGCCCAACATCGTGCGCCGCGACACCCTCGGCGTGCCGAGCCAAGTGGTCGGGATCGCGCTCGGCCACCTGCCCGGCAGGGCGAAGGATCCGGTGATCGGGATGCTGCGGCGGGTCGCCGTCCCTGACCTCACCCGCCAGGGACTTCCCCCGCCGGTCGACGGGTTCAGCCAGTTCCTCCGTTCGCAGACGGTACCGATCCTCGACCACGGATTCGTCCGGGAAATCCGGTCCCGGCGGATCGGGGTGGTGGCCGCGGTCGCGGCTCTGGAGGGTGACAGCGTCCGGTTGGCCGATGGGTCGACGGTCCGGCCGGACGTGGTGATCTGCGCGACCGGCTACCGTCCCGGGCTGGAGGGCATGGTGGGTCACCTGGGTGTGCTGGACGGGCGCGGGCAGCCGCTCGTCCGCGGCGCCACCACGCGGGCCGGCGCCGTGCGGTTGTTCTTCGTCGGGGTGTCCGTGCAGCTGGGCGGTCAGATCCGGGAAATCGGCATGGAGGCCCGCGCCGTCGCCGGCGCGATCCAGCATCCGGCGAACTAAGCCAACTCCACCAGCACCCGGTGATCAACGGACTCGGTGAGCACCAACTCCCGCACCGACCCGGCGGCCCGCACATCCTCGGCCGCAGCGCGCACCGCAGCCAGATAGTGTGCGTTGCCGTCGATTTCGAGTCGCTGAACCTCGCTGCGCATTCCCTTCCTGGCCATGGTCTTTGCCTTGCGGATCTCCCGGAGCACAGCGGCGGCGGCGCCGAAAACCTCTCTCGGAGCGTCGGCCGGGAAGTCGAGGTCGGCAGCAACCGGCCACGCTGCACGGTGCACGGAACCCGACTGCCACCACGACCACACCTCCTCGGCGGCGAACGGCAGGAATGGCGCGAGGAGTCGTTGCAAGGTGGACAGCGCCACCGATAGCGCGGCCCGCGCCGACCGCGCGGAGGTTGCCGACCAGCCGTCACCGTAGGCGCGGGACTTGACCAGTTCGACGTAGTCGTCGCAGAACTGCCAGAAGAACGCCTCGGTCCGTTCCAGCGCCTGCTGGTACTGGTACGCCTCGAAGGCCCGCGTCGCAGCGTCCACGACCGAGGCCAACTGGCCGAGCATGGCCCGGTCCAACGGTTCGGTGACGTCGATGGTGTCGATCACGCCGCCGGTGCCGCCGGAGCCGAGGCCCAGCACGAACTTCGAGGCGTTGAGCAGCTTCACCGCGAGCCGGCGGCCGATCTTCATCTGCGCCTCGTCGACCGCGGTGTCCACGCCGGGCGCCGCCTTGCAGGACCAGTACCGCACCGCGTCCGCGCCGTGGACCTGGAGCAAACCCGCTGGGGTGACGAGGTTCCCCTTGGACTTCGACATCTTCTTGCGGTCCGGGTCCAGGATCCAGCCATTGAACTCGGCATGCGCCCACGGCAGCACGCCGTGCTCGAGCTGGCTGCGCAACAGGGTCGAGAACAGCCAGGTCCGGATGATCTCCGGGCCCTGCGGCCGCAGGTCCATCGGAAAGGTCCGCGCGAACAGCTCGGGGTCGTCCTGCCAGCCGCTGACGATCTGCGGGGTCAGCGACGACGTCGCCCAGGTGTCCATGATGTCGGGGTCGCCGACGAAACCGCCGGGTTGACCGCGTTGTGCCGCCTGGTACCCGGGTGGCGCCTCGGACTGCGGGTCGACCGGCAGCACCTGCACATCGGCGACAATGGTTTCCTCCCAACGGATTCTTCCCGAATCGTCGACCGGATACCAGACCGGGAGCGGCACACCGAAATACCGCTGCCGGCTCACCAGCCAGTCGGTGTTCAGGCCCTGCACCCAGTGCTCGTAACGCACCCGCATGAAATCCGGGGTCCAGTCCAGCTCCCGACCCGCCCGCAACAATGCTTCCCTGCGATCCGCGTCCCGAGACCCGTTGCTGATGTACCACTGTCGACTGGTCACGATCTCCAGCGGCCGATCGCCCTTCTCGTAGAACTTGACGTCATGAACGATCTGTTTCGGCTCGCCGAGCAACGCACCGGCGGCGGCGAGTTCGTCGATGACGGCCCGCCGCGCCTGGGCAGCCGACTTGCCGGCGAGCGCCTCCCATGCCCGCGGCTCGACCAGCCACTCGGGTACTTCCGTCCGCAATCGACCGTCACGGTTCAGGATCACCCGCATCGGCAGCCGTAGCTCCCGCCACCACACCACGTCGGTGGTGTCGCCGAAGGTGCAGACCATCGCGATACCGGTGCCCTTGTCCGGGTCGGCCAGCGGATGCTCCAGCACCGGCACCGCGACCTCGAACAGCGGCGTGCGGACAAGGCTGCCGATCAGCTCGGCGAACCGTCCGTCCCCGGGCGGTACCACCAACGCCACGCACGCCGGCAACAATTCCGGCCGGGTGGTTTCGACCTGGAGGATCCCGCCATCCTGCTGCGAGAAGGCCAGCCGCACAGCGGTTCCCGTGACGGGGCGGTCCTCGAGTTCGGCCTGCGCGATCGCGGTGCGGAAATCCACGTCCCACAACGTCGGCGCCTCCGCCGCATACGCCTCGCCGCGCGCATGGTTGCGGAGGAACCCGCGCTGGGCCGTCCGCCTGCTCCGCTCGTCGATCGTCGTGTAGACCAGGGACCAGTCCACCGACAAACCCACGGAGCGGAACACCGACTCGAAGGCCCGCTCGTCCACAGCGGTCTGCCGCTGACAGAGCTCCAGGAAGTTGCGCCGGGAGATCGGTCGCCGACCGCTGCCCTGCTCGTAGACCGCGTCCGGTTCGTACGGTGCGGCGGGATCGCACTGCACGCCGTAAAGGTTCTGCACCCGACGTTCGGTGGGCAGCCCGTTGTCGTCCCAGCCGATCGGATAGAAGACTTCCCGGCCCCGCATCCGCTGGAAGCGCGCGATCGCGTCCACCTGGACGTACCCGAACACCGTACCGATGTGCAGTTGCCCGCTGACCGTTGGCGGTGGAGTGTCGATCGAGTACACCCGATCGCGGGCGGCGGACCCGTCGAACCGGTAGGTGCCGTCGCGCTGCCAGATGGCATCCCAGGTCGATTCCAGGCCCTCCAGCGCGGGCCGCTCCGGAACAGTCACTCGTTCATGATCCCCAACCCGGCAAGGGGGCCGATGACGGCTACAGCACCGGGACGACCTCGCGGAGGAATCGCAACGGATCCGGCGGGGAACAGCGCGATGCCGGATTCGGCCAATGATGGTGATCCGACGCAACCCGTACGCCTGCCGGCGCTCGGCCAGCGCCTCGGCCATCCGCGCAGGCTCGCCGAACAACAGGTAGGCGCTGATCCGGGACGCCTGCCCATTCTTCACAGAGCTCCCGTTCGGCGTCGCGGACCCGGCCCGCTCCGCCGAATGCCGTGTGGATGATCTGGGTCGACACCGTGACGGCGGCGCGAGGACGACCGGCCTCACCCGCCGCGTCACGCACCAACCGCGCCCGATCGCGAGTTCCTCGACGGTGGTCAGCGCCCGGCGGCGCGCGTCCCGACCGCGGCCTGCGCCATGGTGGCGCCCACCACCTTGCCGTGCTGTGCTCCCCGCCGGCCAGCACCGCGAGCTGGGCGAACTGGCGCAACAGCAACCGGGATGCTGCCAGGCCGTGTTGGCCGCCACGGTCTGCAGGCCGAGCCGGTCGGACAATGCGGCCACCGCCGCCAGGGTCGTCAGCGGTTCACAGGCGGGCTGCACGCTCACCGCTCGGGACACACCGTCCGAAGTACCGAACAGTCCGAAGTACCGAACAGATGGTCCGAGACGCTCACCCCGCCTGCGCCCGCGTCCTCCAGTGCCGTGACATAGGCGGCCAACTCTCTGCGGTTGGCCGTTGTCGCGAACCCGGTGAGCTCCACGTAGACCTGGACGGTTTCGTGCGGCACTGGACTCCCGATCAGCCGGCAGGTCGGCTCCGGGATCAGTACGGCCAGTGCCGGATCGGCCCGAGCCCCAGCGCCGTGAAGTACCCCGCCGCCCGTGCCTGGATGGCCAGCGGGATGTGCGAGGCGACCGGGTAGAGGTCCTGCTCGATGACGGTGAAGATGTCCCGGTCGAGACCGACCAGCGCGTCCAGCAGCGCGGGAACCTTCGGCTCGCCGTGGGGCGGCTCGACCATGATGCCCAGCGGGACCGCCTCCGCGAGCGAGAGCTTCTCCCGCCGAACCCTTTCCCTGACCACCGGATCCACCAGTTTGAAATGCACGTAGGTGATCCGCTCCGGGAAGCGGTCGATAATCTGGAAGTTGTCGCCGCCGCAGTACGCAATGTGCCCGGTGTCCAGGCAGAGGTTCACGAATTGCGGGTCCGTGTCCTCGAGGAATTGCTCGATGCGATCCTGGGTGTCGACGTGGGTGTCCGCGTGCGGGTGGAACACCAGCTCGACGCCGAACTCCTCGAAGATCACCCGAGCCAGCACGTTGGTACCGGTGATCAGGTTCGACCACTGCTCGGGATCGATGTCACCGGACTGCGTCGCCTCGCCGGTGTGCATGTCCGTGTACTGCTCGGGCAGGTGGATCAGGTATTTCGCGCCGACCTCGGTGAGCAGCTTGGCTTCCCTGCTGAAGTCGGCGATCGCCCTGTCCAGCGCCTCTTTTCCCTGGTGCAGCCCGGCGAAAACCGTGCCGCCACAGACCTTCAAGCCACGCTGATCGAGCTCGTCACGCAACTGCTGCGGGTCCTGCGGGAGGAAACCCTGCGGGCCGAGCTCGGTCCAGATGTACCCGGCGTTGGCGACGTCGTCCAGGTATTGCTTCCAACTGACCTGATGCGCGTCCTGCGCGAACCACACGCCCCAGGAATCGGGCGCCGTGCCCAACCGGAGCCGGGACAGGTCGGTGGTTGTCATTGCTGGATCTCCTCGGGTCGGGTGGCGGAGGGGTTGACCTGACGACCGGGTGAAGCCGGTCGCCAGGTGCCGTCGCCTACTGTGGCCCAGCGCACCTACTCCCGTCAACTATTTGTCATGACATATTTACAGGTGGCGGTGGATCGCCGGACCTCCCGCGACCTACGGCCCCCCACGCCCAAGACCGAACCGAGTGTGAAGGCGTCAGAGCCGCCGTGGGATCCCTGGCACCAGCAAAAGGACCCGGGATCCTTGCGGATCTCCGGG
>JBBQJM010000149.1:0-8660 GCA_038325895.1 Mycobacteriales bacterium | reverse complement strand
CATGGTTGCCGACGAAGGTCAGCGGGCTGAACTCGTCGCAGAAGGCGTTGTGCCGCTTGAGGTTCCAGGCCAACTCGTGGAAGTTCAGGTCGTTGAGGGCGCTCCAGATCGACTTCCACAATTCGTATTGGGTGACGGAGTCGAGATCGCCGTCCCGTACCCAGTCGGGGTAGTCGCCATGGATGACCTCACCCACGAACCAGGCGTCCGGGTGCGAGGTCCGGGTGCGCGACACCACGGTGCGCCAGAAATCCAACGGGACGGCGTAGGCCGCGTCCAGTCGCCAGCCGTCGACGCCCCGATCGAGCCACTGCCCCATGGCATTCTCGACGTGGTCGATGACCTCCTGACACTCGTGATTGAGCACCACCAGCGCGTCGTGCCCCTCGAAATTCCGGTAGCCGAAGCCGTCGGGGCCCTGGCCGTCCCAGTCGATGTGGAACCACGGCACAAAGGGCGATTTCTCCCGGTTGGCCAGCACGTCCTGGAACGCCGGGAAGGACCGTCCCACGTGGTTGAACACCCCGTCGAACAGCAGCCTGATGCCCCGGCCGTGGCAGGCGTCCACCAGCCAGTCGACGTCGGCGTCATCACCCAGCCGAGGGTCGATACGCAGGTAGTCGACGACGTCGTAGCCGTGTGTTTCCGAGGCGAAGATCGGGTTGAGCGCCAACCCGTTGCAGCCGAGCTCGATCAGGTAGTCCAGCCACGGCTCGAGCGAGCGCAACCGATGACGGACATCCGCATCCGCGGGCAGCGCGGTCGGCTCGGCATCGAGGAAACCGAAGGGGTAGACCTGCCACCAGATCACCCTGGCGGGCCAGTCGGACATGAGGACCTCGCGTCTCCCGGCGGGGCCGGGACCCGGCCATCCGGACCGTGCCTCGCGTGTTTCCACCGATCGATAACCCTGCCGCGCATGTTTGCACCGATCGATAACTGATGCTGCCAGGTTCGGCGGGTTACCGTCAGATGATCACCAAAAATACGGTGGCTGCTGCATCCGCGGGGGGCGGGGATCGCGTAGCTACAGGGTCGGCACCCATCGACGATCCCTCTCGGCAGCCACCCCCCATTGACCACACCACGGCCAGCGACCACAGCGTCGAAAGGTCACGACGTCAGGTGCCACTCAGCCTCGTTGGGCGGGACGTGACTGCGGGAACAGCCCGAACCTCGCGAAACGAGTAAGCCATGGCTCTGCAATCCGCCCTCGCCGCCGTGCGAGAGGCGCCGTTCATCCTGGACGCCGTGCGTGCCGGCGATGATCTGGTCGTGGCGGCCGGCAATGACGGCGGACCGCACGCTGCCGTGTTGCTGGCCGCAGCCGTTCGTGACGACGACGACCAGGTCACCGCCATCGCCGCTGTGCACGCGCTGGGCGCGGTGTTCGACGAGCGCGCGGCGGAGGAACTGTCCGATCTGCTGTCCGACCCGCGGACGTTCGTTCGGGAACACGCGGCCTGGGCGCTGGGCAATCGGGTGCCGCGGCTGGACGCCATCGGACGACTCGTTGCCGGCGTGGCCGCCGGCGGGTTCGCCACCGTCATCAACCAGCGCACGCTGCGACGGTGGGCGCATTCCGCGCCCGATTACGTCGCGCTGGCGCTGGAGGGCGCCCTGCTGTCTCCTGGAGCGCTGTCTCATGGAGCGCTGTCTCCCGGGGCGGTCGGGGTACCGGACGCGCGGGTCAGACTGGTGGAGACGATGGGCCTTGTGCCGGGACCTGTGGCGAGCCGCGCCATCCTGCGGGTCGCCGCCGCACCCGACGAGGCACCCCAAGTCCGGCAGGCGGCCGTCGCCGCGCTCGGTGATTTTGGTGAGCGTGACACCGAGGTTCTCGAGCTGATCGGGAAGCTGGCGAGCACCGATGGCGAGCTGGGTACGGTCGCGACGCTCGCGGCGTTCGACCTCGGCGAGCGGTCCTGCGAGATCGGCTCCGCGGGCGCGGGCCTGTCGATCGCCCAGCTGTTCCTGCACGCCGACCTTGACCGCGAACTGAGCAGGGCAGGAGCCGGTGACAACGGAGGCATCGCCACCATGCTCGTCCGGCTCGGCGACGCGTTGGCGGCCCAGCCAGGGGTGGACCGGGTGCTGACCATGTCCCGCGGCAGCGCCGCGGCGGCGGTGGCGGGCCTGTCCGAATACGGCGCCTCCCACGGTCACCTGCTGACCCCGATCCCGCTGATGAGCGACCCGGTCGACGGTGGCCATGCCTGGCCCGTCAACGTTGCCGCCGAGCGCGGCATCCGGCGGGCGCTGACCGCCCATGGCCGGGTCGATGTGCTGCACCTGCGGATGGCCGACGTGGGCAGCATGGCGGCGTCAGCGGTGGCGACCCGGCTCGGCATACCCACCGTCTTCACCCTGGCGCCGGACCCGCATGCCGTGATCCACGCGCTGGATATGACGGGAGCTTTGTCCCGCGACAACTTCGGGGCGGTGGACGAGATCGAGCACTACTGGTTCCGGACCGGGCTGGTGCGCCGGCTGGCCGCCGGCGCGTACCGATGCGCGCTGTTCCCGCGGCCGCAGTTGCGGGACCAATTGCGCGATCTGCTGGGGATCGACATCGACAATGACACTGAGCCGCGTCGATACACCGTGGTGCCCGAGGGGATCGACCTGACTGTCGCCGAAGCCGCGCAACGGGAGGCCGAACTGGCGACGGTCACCGGGCCATCACAGGCAACCGCCGCGCCCCGGCCCAGCCTCGCATCCGGCAGCCACGCACTGCCGCCGGCGCTCGCCGACCTGCGCGGCCTGATCGCCGCGCTGCCGGCGGACCGACACGGGCTGCCGATCGCACTCACCGTCGGCCGGCTGCACCGGGTCAAGGGAATGGCCACGGTGGTCGAGGCGTGGGCTGCCGACTCGGACCTCTGGCAGCGCTGCAATCTGCTCGTCGTCGGCGGTGACCTGCACCACCCGAGTGCTGACGAGCAGGGCCAACTCGACGCCATCGCTGCGGTGATGGCCGAGAACCCTGACGCTGCAGCCGGTCTCGTTCTGTCTGGGCACCGGCCCAACGATGTGGTGGCCCGGTGGATGGCCGTCGCGCACGCCGGCCTGCCCGGTTCCATCGCCCCGAACGGGGTGTACGTCTGCGGCAGCCTCAAGGAGGAATTCGGGCTGGCGCTGATCGAGGCGCTGGCCGCCGGACTGGTCGTGGTCGGACCTGACGCGGGAGGCCCTGCCACCTACGTCGACGAATCCATCACCGGCTTCCTCGTCGACACCCGCTCGCCGACAGCCGTCGCGGCCGGCGTCGGCCGGGCGCTGGATCTGGCCGTAGATCCCGCCGCGCAGGGGCGGGTGGAAGCGGCCCGGCGACTGGTGCACGACCGCTACACGATCCAGGCCATGGCTCGCACGCTGTCCGGGGTGTACACGGGCATCGCCGCACCGGTGGCCGGATGACGACCGGGAGCACCTGGTGACGCTGCTGGTGATCAGCCCCGACTACGCCAGTCACCTGTTGCCGCTGGCAACGCTCGCGACGTCCTGGCGCGACGCCGGTGACCGGGTGGTGGTGGCCACCGGTCCGGCCACCAGGAGCATCGTCGAGTCGTTCGGGTACGCCTGGACCGACCTGCGACTGGGGCGCGGGTCGAATCCGGGCGTCATCCGGGCGGAGGAGCAGGCGCGCGGCGAAGACGATGCGCTGCGCGGGTTCTTCGCCGCGACCGAGCACGGGATGGTGCCGACGCTGCTGTACCAGGCGAACGCCCGACTGGCCGACCTGTTGTGGAAGCCGATCGAAACCGCCTCCCACGTCATCGATGTCCTCGAGGCGGTGCAACCCGACCAGGTGATCGTCGATCATCTGGCGTTCAGCGCCAGGCTCGCGCTGCAGGCGGGCGGCGTGCCGCACGCGGATGTGGTGCTCGGCCATCCCACCGCACTGCCCGTCGGGGACGAGGTGTACGGCTACCCGCCATCATGGCCCGGGGCGTTCCACCCGGAGCCCACTGCGCTGGCCGCGCTGCGCCGGCGGTGCGAGGTGGTCCGGGACGCGTTCACCGCAGAATGGAACGCCGCAATGAGAACCCTTGCCCCGCAATCGGAACCGTCCGACGATGCGTTCGCCGAGCATGGGGACGTGTTGCTCCTCAACTATCCCCGGGCCTTGCACGACCCTGCGCGGACAGCATTGCTGCCCCCGCACGCCTTCCTCGGGTCAGCGGTGCGGGACGAGGCGCTGCCCGACGATATCGCGGACTGGCTGTCCGCACGGTCCGAGATGCCTCTGGTGTACGTCAGTTTCGGCAGCTTCCTGTCGATCCGCGCGGACGTGCAGGCTCGGGTGGTGGCGGCGCTGCGCCGACTGGACGTCCGGGTCGCGCTGGCGGTCGGTTCCGCCGATCGCTGCGTGGTCGGCGACCTCCCGTCGCACTGGCTCGTCCGCGAGTTCCTGCCGCAGGTGCAACTGCTGCGCCGTGCCGCACTGGCCGTGACGCACGGGGGGAACAACAGCATCACCGAGGCGCTCACCTGCGGCGTGCCGATGCTGGTGCTGCCGTTCTCGACCGATCAGTTTGCCGGAGCGGCGGCGGTCGAGAATGCCGGGATGGGGCTGGCTGTCGACCCCAACGCGGCGACCGTGGCCGAACTGGAGTCGAATGTGCACCGGCTGCTCGACGGTGACAGTGCCGGAGTGGCAGCGGATCTCGGCGCCGCGCTGCGCGCGGTGCCCGGGCGCGAGACGGCCAGGGCGGCATTCACCGATGCCCGTCCGGCCAGCTCAGAACGGGCACCGGTTCCGGTCAGCGGCGGGCAACAGCCTTAGTCGCGTTGACGATGCCCTCCCCGTAGAGCCCGTTCTCGGCGGTGGTCGCATCGCACACCGCGTTGAATTGCGCGGTCTTCCTTCGTCGGTGTAGATCTCGGTGCCGCTGCGGGCCAGCGGCGGTCCATTGCCCGCCGCGCTGGGACGATCTGCCAGGGTGTCCGCATGACGACGTGGGTGGTGGACGCGATCCTGTTCGACCTCGACGGAACCCTGGTGGATTCCGCCGGAAGCGTGGAACGCAGCTGGCGGCAACTCGCGGACAAGATCGGCCGGCCATGGCCCGAGGTCCGCCCGCACATCCACGGGGTCCCGGTGGCGCAGGTGATGGCCATGCTGGAACCCGAGATGTCACCGGAAACGGTCGACGAGCTAAGGCTTTTCATGATCGAGTCCGAGTCGTCCGACACCGAGGGGGTGGTCGCGCAGCCCAGCGCAGTGCGGGTGCTCAGCTCGTTGCCGCAGGATCGGGTGGCCATCGTCACCAGCGGCGGGATCCGGTTGGCCAGCGCCCGGATTGCTGCTGCGGGCCTGTCCGCTCCAGCCGTTGTCGTCACTGCGGACGACGTCGCCGTCGGCAAGCCGGACCCCGCGCCCTACCTGATGGGAGCCAAGCTGCTGGGCTTCCCGCCGCAGCGGTGCTTGGTGGTGGAGGACGCGCCCGCCGGCGTCGCCTCCGCCAAGGCGGCCGGCTGCCTGGTGATCGGCGTGCTCACCACGCACCCGGCGCTGGACGCGCCGACCGTCCGCACCCTCGGGGAGATCACCTTCACCCCGCTGGCGGACGGGATTGGGGTGAGTATCCGGGACGGCGTTGTGGCCGGTCAGGACAGGAGCTGATGCCGCAGCGCCAGCGCGACGGCGTGCGCGCGGTCGCGGGCACCGAGTTTGCGATACAGCACACGGGTTCTTGACTTCACGGTCTCCTCGGAGAGTCTCAGATGCACGCCAATCTCACGGTTGGACAGGCCCCGGCTCATGCCCTGCAGGATTCCGTGTTCGGCGTGGGTCACCGGGTGATTCCGAGTTTCGTTCCGAACTCGATGGCGCGCCGGCAAAGCGAGATGGTCGTGCCGGGTGTGCCAGAGCATCAGGCCGACGGCGCCACGGGCCAGGGCGGCGGTCAGCGCCGGGATGTCGGTGATGGTGCCGACCACGATCACCTTTGCGGTCGGGTAGCGGCGCAGGAACGGGGCCACGGTGTCGCCATCCCCCGCATTGCTGTTCACGCCGATGAACACGAGGTCCGCCGGGCGCCCACCGAATGCCCTGATCAAGTCCGTTGGACTTGCTGCGCAGGTGATGTCGTCGGCCGAAGGAACCGCTGTGGTGACCCGGAGAGTCAACGCGGCGCGCGCATCGGGCCGGGCGTCGTAGATCAACGCACTGCGCACCGCTGCCGGCGGTCGGGTTCGTTGTGCCGTCGGCAATGTCTGCCGGTGGTCGTCTGCGTTCCCCTGGACGGTCAGACCGCTGTGGCCGGCGCCGCTCTGCCCCCCCATGGCGGTATCGACGGCAGTGAGGGTCATGGTCGGACCGACGGTTGGGTTTTTGGCATGGCGAACATCCCCCTGTGTGAGCAGTCCTGCGCGGTACGAGCGCCCGCGCCGGCCGTGCGTGGAGCGCGTCGGACAACGGAGGCGCGTGCCGTGACGACGCCGGCGCTGACCCTTGTCGGGAGCACCACATCGAGAGGAACTCGCACGATGTCGCGACTTTCGTCCGCGGCGACACCGCTTCCAGGTGGCTGTGTTGTCCAGCAATCTGAGTGGACGCGCGCCATTCAGGGTTTGTCAATATGGGGTGGCGGCATTCACCTGATGCGCGGAGACAATCACTCGTCGGTGTGGGTTTCTCGGTACCCTCCGCGCCACCAAATCGGCCTTCGGGTTGGCCGTATTCGATGGTGCACGGATTCGGTGTCCTTCAAACGGACCACACGGCACCGGAGATTTCGGCAGACTGAAAAGATGCGGATCAACTTCATTCGCGGCGACATCACCGAGCAGGCCGTCGATGCGGTGGTGAACGCCGCCAACCATTCCCTGCTGGGTGGCGGTGGCGTGGACGGGGCTATCCACCGCAAGGGTGGCCCGGAGATCCTCGCCGAATGCAAGCGCATCAGAGCCGAGCGGTATCCCGACGGATTGCCGACCGGTGAGTCGGTGGCGACGAACGCCGGTGCTCTGCCGGCCCGGTGGGTGATTCACACCGTCGGGCCGACGTGGGCGAAGACGAAGGACAAGTCGCCGCTGCTGCGTTCCTGCTATGCCACCAGCCTGGCGGTGGCCGACGAATTGGCGGTGACGACGATCGCCTTCCCGCTGGTCTCGGCCGGTGTCTATCGCTGGCCGAAGGACGATGCGGTCCGGCAGGCGCTCACCGTGCTCACCTCGGTGGAAACGACGATCAGCGAGGCCAGCATGGTGCTGTCCGACGACGCGACCCTGGCGGTAGCTCAGCGAATCGGCAACGAGTTCGGGCTCAGCTGAAGGACCCTCGCACCATGCTGATCCCCGAGTGCGTCGGATTGCCGTCCGGCGGCTCGTCGGAGATGTCGACGGTGCGGTACTCCTGGGTGCTGATGTTGCCCGGAACGGTGAACTCGCCTTTGCCTTGATCCAGCGAGCCGAGTGAGATCATCTTTCCGTCGTCGCCGAACAACCACACCTCGTAGGAGGTGCCGGGCATGGCCGGCAGATCCGTCGTGCTGACCCGTACCTGCTGGCCCTGGTTCGTGGCGACCAACTCTGCCTGGCCCAGCTGGCCCGTGCGGTCTGCGACGGGTCCGTCGGGCACGGGGGTCAGCGGCGCGGTCGCTTCCACCGTGACGCTGTCGGATCTGTTCTGTGCCACCACCAGCACGCCGGCACCGAGCGCGGCGCCGATCAGCAACGCCGCCACCGGTGCGGCCCAGCGCGGCCAGCGCCGGGCCCGGTCGGCAGCGCGTGACCGTCCTGGCTCCGGAGTCCCGGAGCCGGGAACGGCACGCAGGGTTGGCGGAAGGCTGGGTTCGGCGGCACCGTCGAGCTTTGGGGATGCCTGGGCCGGCCGCTGATCCGGTATCTGATGGGGCTCGGATGGGACCGACCATGGCGTGCCGGCACCTACCTGCGGCGCGTGCGACGCGCCGTTGGTGGCCCGGCCGCCGGCGAAGCCGAGTTCGTTCGCGATGGCGTTCCAGACGTGTTCGGCCGGTTGACGGGTTCCCTCGCCGTAGTTGCTCAGCTCGGCGAGCTCGACGGTGCGACGCATCGACTCGACCTCGGCTCGGCATTGTTCGCACTCGGCGAGGTGGGCGTCGATGGCCAGATCGATCGGCTCGCCCATGGCGAGCAGGGTCAGGTCATCTGGGTCAGGATGTCGCACCATCCACCTCCCAGAGTTTGCGCAAGTGAATGAGGGCGCGCCGGATGTGGCTCTTGACGGTGCCGATCGGTATGCCGGTGGTCGCGGCGATTTCCGAATGGCTCAGATCCCCGTAGAAGGCGAGCCGCAGCACCATCCGTTGCTCATCCGGCAGCCGGTTGAGCTCGTCGCCTATGACGACGCGATCCACCACCCGGTCGGACGACTTGACGTCGGCCTCGGGCTTTGCCGTGCTCTGCGCGGCGGTCAGCACCTTGCGGTCCCGGTCCAGCGCGGCATAGCGGTCCGCAATCTGCCGCCGGGTGATGCCCAGCAACCACGAGCCCAGCGAACCCCGGTCCGGGTTGAATCCCTCCCGGCCCTTCCAGGCCCGGACGAAGACCTGTTGGACCAGATCTTCGGCGTCGTGGTGATTTCCGAGCCGGAGCAGCCCGACGCGGTGCACCATCCCGCCGTACCGATCGAAGGCCTGGCGGAGAGCTGCCTCGTCGCCGGCCCGGAA
>JBBQJM010000148.1:0-8697 GCA_038325895.1 Mycobacteriales bacterium | reverse complement strand
AGCCGAGAGTCTTCCCCATGCCGGTGCGAGCCTGACCGATCAGGTCGGCGCCGCCCAGTGCGATCGGCAGGGTCAACGCCTGGATGGCGAAGGTCCGTTCGATGCCGGACTCGTTCAACGCCCGCACGATGCGCGGGTCGACGCCGAGTTCGACGAAGGTGGGAGCTTGCTCCTCGACCTTGGCGTCACCGGTCAGCGGGTGGGAGATGGCTGCATCGGCCGGGTCGATGGCGGCGTCGGCGATCACGCCGTCGGGGTCCGGGATGCCCTCTGCTGGGCTCGGGGAGGTGTTCGATGGTGGGCTGGTCATGTTCGGTGAGTAGGGCCTTCCTCGCGTCCGCGCGCGTTCACGCTGCAGGCGAAGGGCGGTCCTTGTCATCTCACAGGGCATGCAAGCCGAACCCGAGCCGTACGGCCGCACCGTGGTTCGATCGTTCGGACCGAGCGGTGGGCGACGCGCGCACAGTGCAGCGGCGCTGTAGGTGCACCGCTTGTCAACTTCATTCTACCTGCTCACACGCATCTGTTCGATCACAGAGCGCAAGACCCGATCCGTTAGGCCTTAGGAGGCGAGGTCGCCCTCTAGGCTCGATGGTGATGTCGGCGGTGCGGCGGACTCGACACCGGGGTTCACTGTGGCGCACGGGCGGAATCTTGGACGGAGTGGTCATGACGGACGCGCAGCGGGCGACCCGCGCCGAGAAGCACCCCCCGGAGCAGGCTGTCATCGATCTGCTCGGGGTGTTGGCCTACGGCGAGTTGTCGGCGTTCGACCGGATGGCGGCTGATGCCCGCTACGCCCCCACGCTGTCCGGCAGGGTCGCGTTGTCGCAGATGGCGGTCGCGGAGATGGGACATTTCCGGGCGCTGGTCCGGCAGCTGGAGGGCAAGGGCATCGCCGCCGAGGATGCGATGGCGCCGTTCATCGCACCGTTCGACGCGTTTCACGATTCAACCGCTCCGCACTCCTGGCTGGAGTCGCTGGTCAAGGCACATGTCGGTGACGGGCTGGCGGCCGATTTCTATCGGGAGATCGCCGAATGGATCGACCCGGAAACGCGGGATCTGGTCTTCGAGGTGCTGGGTGATTCGGGTCACTCCGCCTTCGCCGTGCGGGAGGTGCGCAAGGCCTGCCAGGCAGACCCGCGGCTCACCGGGCCGCTGGCGCTGTGGGGCCGCCGGTTGCTGGGCGAGGCGCTCACCCAGGCCCAGTACGTGGTGGCCGACAGGGACACGTTGGCCGAGCTCATCGTCACCGGGTCCGGTGACCTTGCCGGTATCGCGGCGCTGTTCCGCCGCCTGCAGATGGGTCACGCCGAGCGGATGAAGTCGCTCGGGCTGGCCTGACCCCCGGTTCTCCGCGTTGTCGCCTTGCGGCAACCGGTGCCTGTCACTGACCGTGATCGTTTTTCAACCCGAAACCTGACGGGCATATCCCGCGGGTAGCTTCGGTGCATCGCGTCGGGCGTTCCGCGCGCCCACATCACGAGAGGGTCACATCGTGTGCGGCTTGAGCGGCGAGATCCGGTTCGACGGTGGCATTGCAGATGTCACAGCTGTTGATGCGATATCCGAGGTGATGGCACCGCGCGGCCCGGACGGCCACGGCCTCTGGCATGAAGGTCCGGTCGCACTGGGGCACCGCCGGCTCGCGATCATCGACCTGTCCGAGACCGGTGCCCAGCCCATGGTGGACCAGGAACTGGGCCTGGTGACGGTCTTCAACGGATGCATCTACAACTACCAGGACCTGCGCGAGGAACTCCGCGGCTACGGCTACCGGTTCTTCTCCACCTCGGACACCGAGGTGGTCGCGAAGTCCTACCACCGGTGGGGCAACCGCTGTGTGGACCACTTCTTCGGGATGTTCGCGTTCGCCGTTCTGGAGTGGGAGAGCGGCAAGCTCGTGCTGGGCCGCGACCGGCTCGGGATCAAGCCGCTGTACCTGGCCGAGCGGCCGGGGCGGCTGCGGTTTGCGTCCGCACTGCCCGCGCTGCTGGCCGGCGGCGACATCGACACCTCGATCGACCCGGTGGCGCTCAACCACTACATGACGTACCACGCCGTGGTGCCCGCCCCGCTGACCATCCTCGCCGGCGTCCGCAAACTCCCGCCGGCCACCGTGCGCAGCTACGAACCGGACGGCCGGTACTCCGACCTGACCTACTGGTCGCCGGACCACACCCGGCAGGACAAATACGCCGGGATGTCCGAGTCCGACTGGCAGGACCTGGTGCTGTCGACCCTGCAGACCGCGGTGCAACGGCGGATGGTCGCCGACGTGCCGGTCGGGGTGCTGCTGTCCGGCGGCATCGATTCCAGTGTCATCGTGGCGCTGCTGGCCGACGCCGGTCAGCACGGATTGCAGACGTTCAGCATCGGTTTCGAACGGGTCGGCGACCGGGAAGGCGACGAATTCGAGTTCTCCGATCTGGTGGCCGAGGAATTCGACACCCACCATCACCAATTGCTGATGCCATCGAGCACCGTGCTGGACGGTCTGGACGGCGCGGTCGGCGCGATGAGCGAACCGATGGTCAGCCACGACTGCATCGCGTTCTACCTTCTGTCCCAAGCGGTGTCGCAACACCTGACGGTGGTGCAGTCCGGCCAGGGGGCCGACGAACTCCTGGCCGGCTACGACTGGTACCCGCCGCTGGCCGACGTGCCGCCAGAGCAGGCCCTGGAGGTCTACGCCGCCCACTTCTTCGACCGCGACCGCGCCACCCTGGCGAAGATCCTGCAACCGCGGTGGATGACGGACAACGACCCGAGCCGGGAGTTCGCCCGCGAGCACCTGAACCGACCAGGGGCGAGCACCGCGCTGGACAGGGCGCTGCGGTTGGACTCGCAGATCATGCTGGTCGACGACCCGGTCAAGCGGGTGGACAACATGACGATGGCCTGGGGCCTCGAGGCCAGGACACCCTTCCTGGACCATCAGTTCGCGGAGGTCGCGGCCGCCTGTCCACCCGAGCTGAAACTCGCCCACGGCGGCAAGGGTGTGTTGAAGGAGGCATCCCGAAAGGTGTTGCCCGCCGCGGTGATCGATCGCAAGAAGGGCCATTTCCCGGTCCCGGCGATCATCAACCTGGAGGGTCCTTACCTGGAGCGGGTTCGGGACGCGCTGGCCGCGCCCGCGGCCAAGCAGCGGGACCTGTTCCGGCCGGACTATGTGGAGATGCTGCTGGCCGATCCCAACAAGAACCGGACGACGCTCGGTTCCAACCAGCTCTGGCAGCTGGGTCTGCTGGAGATGTGGCTGCAGCGGCACGGTATCGGCTGAGCAGGTGTTCGATACCCCCTCTGTAACAAACATCGTGACGCCCACTGTGACGCCCACTGCGGCACCGCCCGAGCTCTCGGGTGTCTCGTCCCCGGACCGGGTGGCGGAGATCGCCGGCGTGGCCGGCGCCTGGTGCCCGTCGTTGTCGCCGGACGGCGAGCAGGTTGCCTACGTCACCGACAGGTCAGGCCTACCCAGGCTCGAAGTACTCAGCCTGGCGACGGATGTCACTTCTGATGTCCAACCGGTTGCGCGGCAGTTGTCGCTGCCCGACGAGGAGGTCGTCTCGGTGGCCTGGTCGCCGGACGGGCAGTGGCTGGCGTACCTCGTGTCGCCGAACGGCCTGATCCGCGCCGAATTGCACGTCATTCACCCGGATGGCACCGGTGCCCGGGTGCTGGCCGGGACGGGAAACCTGGCAACGGTTTTCGCCGGTTGCTGGACGACTCTACCGAACACTTACGCCTTCTCGCTCGCCGATGGTGAAGGACCGGGAGCGAACGTCTGCCTGGTCGACGTCGTCACCGGTGAGATTCGCACGGTCGCCAGCGGCGGCTTTCTCGCGGTGACGTCGGTCTCGCCTGACGCATCGCGGATCATCGCTCGCCGAGGGTCGCGGGGCCGGCGGCACCTGTTGATCGCTGACATCGCTGACATCGGTGCCGCCGACGACGGCGCCGGGACCGGGACCGGGACCGGGACCGGGACCGCCCAGCGGTTGCTCGCCGCCGACTTCCCCGACGCGGGAACGGATCTGGCCGAGGAGGGTCGTTTCACTGCCGACGGCTCTGCGGTGTACCTGCGGACCAACGCCGGTCGGGATCGGTCCGTCCTGGCGGTCGTGGAGTTGGGCACCGACGGTACCCCGGGACCGCTCCGGGTGCTGGCCGAGCGGCCGGATGCCGACCTCGAGTCCTACGCGGTGCTGTCCGGCGGGCAGAGTGCCTTCCTGGTTTGGAATGTCGGGGGGAGCAGCGTTCCGGAGATACGGAATCTGGCTACCGGCAACAGCTATGAGTTCGACCTGGGTGCACAGGTGATGCCGGGCTGGTCGGTGCGCCCGGACGGCCGGTCCGCCGTGGTGGAGTTGACTTCGCCGACAAAGGCTCGGAGCCTGTACCGGCTGGACTGGCACAGTCCTGATCCTGCACCCGATCCCGATGCCGATACCCATCCCGAGCACAGTTTCGATTCCCTGGCCCCGGACTTCGCGATGAGTCATAGTGGCCCGCATCCGCTCGTCGGGATGCCGGCCACTGACCTGCCCCTGGCATCCATGGCAGAACCCGAGCAGGTCCGGTATCCGTCCCTGGACGGATTGCCGCTCGCCGGATGGATGTACCGTCCGGACGGTGCGCACGGCCCGATGCCGACAGTGGTGGTGCTGCATGGCGGCCCGGAAAGCCAAGAGCGCCCGGCATTCTCGATCCTGATCCAGTCGCTGGTTGCGGCCGGGTTCGCGGTGATCGCGCCCAACGTCCGTGGCTCCACCGGGTACGGCCGGACCTTCACCGCGCTGGACGACCTCGGTGCCCGGGAATCCTCCTTCCAGGACGTGCCGGCGACGGTGAACTTCCTGGTCGGTGCGGGCCTGGCAACCCCCGGCCGGGTCGGTGTGCACGGCTGGTCCTACGGCGGCTATCTGGCACTGATCGCGCTCACCCGCTGGCCGGAGTTGTTTGCCAGCGGGTCATCCCATGCCGGGATGTCCGACTTCGCGGCCTTCTTCGCCGAAACCGAAGCGTGGATGGCGGCAGCATCGGTGACCGAATACGGCGACCCCCGCGCGGATGCCGAGATGCTGTACGACCTCTCGCCGCTGAACCGGATGCACGAGGTGCTGACACCCACCTTGCTGGTGCACGGTGAGCAGGACACCAATGTGCCGGTGATCGAATCAGTGCGCGCGCACGACGCGCTGTCGGTGGCCGGAGTGCCGACCGAATTGTTGTTGCTACCCGGTGAAGGCCACACCATCGTCGGCCGCGCTGCCCGGATCGAATTGTCGAAAGCGGTGACCAGATGGCACGAACGGTGGATCGGGTGACGGGTGTGCTGCGCGGCTATCCGGCTGGGCCGCTGGACGAGGCGGTCGACCCGGACGGGCGGGTCCGCCCCGGGTATGTTGACGTGGTCGCGGCGTTGGACGGTGCGGGCATCGACGGGCTTCGCGCCGCCGCAACGGATCTCGCCCGGCTGCGGGCCGCCGAAGGGATCGTGTTCACCGCCGATATCGACGGCGTCCTGCAGGAGCAACCCTTTCCGTTGGATCCGATACCGCGACTGCTGTCCGGAGCGGACTGGGCGCGGATCGGCTCGGCGCTGCGGCAGCGCACCCACGCGCTCAACGCTTTTCTCGACGACGTCTACGACCAGGCTCAGATCGTCAGGGACGGACTGGTGCCGGCGTGGGTGGTAGAGCAATGCCCGGGGTTCCTGCCCGGAGCGCGGGATCTCGCACCGGGCGGCCGGCCGCGCGCCACCGTGCTGGGGTTCGACCTGTTGCACCCGCCGTCGGGGGAGTGGGTGGTGCTGGAGGACAATCTGAGAGTTCCTTCCGGGCTGGGGTACGCGGTGGCGAACCGGCGCACGGCGGCGGCGGCGTTGCCGATGCTGTACCCCTGGGAAGGCGTGCGCTCGCCGGACCGGGTCGGCGCGATGCTCCTCGAGTCGCTGATCTCCGCTGCCCCGCCGCGCTGCCGGCGAGACGCGCCGCAGGTCGCCCTGCTGTCCGACGGGCCGGCCAACTCTGCCTGGTACGAGCACACCGTGCTGGCGCGGGCGATGGGCGTTCCGGTCGTCACGCCCGCCGACCTGGCCGGTGACGCCGGCGGGATCACCGCGACGGTGGACGGCCGGTCGATCGGAATCGATGTGCTCTACCGGCGCCTGGCGGACGACGAGATCATCGCCGGCCCCGCGGTCTCGCCGGAGGTGAACCTGTTGCTGCAGAAGGCTTCTCGCGCCGGGACAGTGTCGGTCGCGAATGCGCCGGGCAACGGCGTGGCCGACGACAAGGCGACCTACGCTTTTGTCCACACGATGATCGACTATTACCTCGCCGAGAAACCCGTGATCGCCGATGTCGGAACCTGGGTGCTGGCCGATCCGGGCCAGTACGAGGCAGTCCGGGACAGGCTCGCGGAGCTGGTGGTGAAGCCCGTCGACGGATCCGGCGGAGCAGGCGTGATGATCGGGCCGGAGATGGCCGACGAGCAGATCCGGCACATGCAGGCCGCCGTTGCCGCCGCGCCCGAGCGCTTCATCGCGCAGGAGGTGATCCGGTTCTCCTCGCACCCGACCCTGACTCCCGGCGGGCTGGCGCCGCGGCACGTCGACCTGCGGGTGTTCGCCCTGGCGGGGGCCGACGGCGCCGTGACCATTCCCGAGGTGGCGCTGTCCCGGGTCGCGCTGGAATCTGATGGGCTGCTGGTGAACTCGTCGCGTGGCGGGGGATCGAAGGACACCTGGCTGATGCGGTAATCACGGCTCTGCCGCCTTGGCGGATGGAGAGTGCCGCCGCGGTCCCCGCGATCCCGGATGACAAGTGTGCTTGACACCCGCAGCCGTCGCGCGCATGCTGTAGCAATGACAAGCAACCTTGACAGCACTGGTTCCAGCCGCGGTGATCGCGCCAGGACGCGCGCGTACCTTCACGACTTTCTGCCCGGCATGGTGGGGTATCTGGCGGTGCTGTCGCTCGTGGTGGCGTTCGGCGATCTTGACGGATCGAGTCCCTGGCGATTCCTGTGGGCTGTGCTGCCGGTCATTCCGGCTCTGTGGTGCCTGCGGGCCGTGGCACGGCACGTCGGTCGCATCGACGACTACCAGCAACGGTTGCTGTCGCAGGGGATCGGCGTCGGTTTCGGAGTTGCGATGATCACCGCGGTCACCGTCGGCTTTCTGGGTATCGCCGGAATGGACACCAGGCTGGCGGGCTGGATCATCTTCGCGGCCGGGATGCTCGGCTGGGTCGTCGGTGCGGCCGTCTCCGCGAAGCGCTGAATCCGTGAACAACTGCCTCAAAGTGTTGCGCGAAACGCATGGCTGGACACAGGGAACGCTGGCCGACCAACTCGACGTCTCCCGGCAGACGGTGAACGCGCTGGAGACCGGGCGCTACGACCCGAGCCTCCCACTGGCCTTTCGTATCTCGCGCCTCTTCGGGCGACGGATCGAGGAGATTTTCGATCCGGGCGAATGAGCGACGGTTGCGCAGTTCTGCGCAATCGGGTCCCGCGGGCGGGTCGAGCGTCCCCTCTTCTTCGAGGCCGCACCGGGCGGCCACGAATATGAAAGGGATCCAGACATGGGAAAGTTCGCATCAGGGCTTGGCCTACGGAAGTTTGCCGTGCCGTGCTGACCGCAATCGGGGGGTCGATGCTGCTCGGTTCCATCGCGGCAGCGAGCGCAGCCTCGGCGAGCGCGGCGGCCTCGGCCCCGAACGCGTCGGCCATCTCGGACCGCGCAGGGCCTGCGCGTCACCGGTCTCGACGGACCGAACAAGATCACTGTGCGGGCGGTCTCCGGTAGAACCTGTTCCTGGTGATGGGCATTGCGCCGATCGGAGCCGACATCGGTTGCGCCGCTGTGCCTGTGCAGGCCGGGTTGTTCGGTGTCCAGTGTCGGGCACTGCCGGGTAGCGGCGGCCCGCAGTTCCGGAGCTTCTCCGTGAACGGCGGCGGCGGCGACACCATCACCAACTTCGCGCCGGCCGCCATGCGAGCAGACGGCGGAGCGGGGAACGACATCCTCAAGGGCGGCAGCTTCGGTGACATCCTGCGGGATTCATCCGGCAGCGACACGCCGCGCGGCAACGGCGGACAGGACGATCTGAACACCGAGAGCAACGCAGCCGGCGGCGGCAAGGACCTGCTTGACGGCGGAGCGGAACTGGACATCCTGAAGGCCGGCCCCGAAGTCGACCCTCTGCTCGGGGGTAGCGGCAACGACCGGCTGGCCAGGAACGACCTGTTCGGTGTGCCGGTCCAGGACGGCTCCATCGACAAGCTCGACGGGTTCGACGGGTTCGACGGCACCGGCTATTGCCGCCTTCCGTTCGTCGAGCCCGACACCACGTTCGGCTGCGAGATCATCGACAAGGACTGACATTCGGCGAGGACGCCAGGTGCGGCCGCCCCCCTCGGCGGACCCCACCGGGCCTATCGGCGTTCAGCAGGTCGAGGCCGGTGGCGCCCCGTTGATCACGTCGGTGAAGAACGATGTCACGGCCGGGACCGCCTTCAGGGCGATCAGGCCGTGAGCCGTGTTGGGATACAGCTGAAAAGTCACGTGCTCGCCCTTCGCACACTCCTGCGCGACGATTGTTGGGTCGCGGTGGGCAGCACGAGGGTGTCGGTGGCGCCCTGCGCGACGAATAACGGAACGCCCAGCGGAGACGCCCCAGGGGT
>JBBQJM010000147.1:0-8716 GCA_038325895.1 Mycobacteriales bacterium | reverse complement strand
GTGCGTCGTCACCGGACAGGCGCGCCCTTCATCCTTGCCGCCTACCGGGTTAGCTGACGGATTCGGGCCAGGACAAGCCCTACCCTCGGTGACCGGCGGCGCGCGGGCGCGCCGATCCCGGGGGATTCACCCCACTGAAAGAAACCTGGTTCCCCGGTTCGATGCGTGGGCATCGATTCGGCGGTGACCCGGCGGACCGCCCGAGTGGCGGTCGCGTTCCAAGGTCTCGTTTAGATTACGAGAAGGACACGGACAGTGGCAATTGTGCGGACCTTTGACATCTCTGCGAAACGGGATCGACAACGTTGTCCACGCTCAAACGGCTGATGCGCTGTGAGCGAACTCACCCGTTCGATAGCGGGCACCTATCCGTGATGGGCACCGCGCGGTCACCATCGGTTGACGCGAGCACCGTTTGCTCACCTGGGCGCGCCGTCCATCGCAGGCACCGCGCCGGACCTCTGGCTTCCGGTCAGCCGGACAGCAGCCTGGCCAATTGGGCCGCGGAGGAGTCCCAGTTCCACGCGCTCTGTACCCAGGCGCGCCCCGCCGCCCCCCACTCCCGGCGGCGATCGGCGTCGGCGAGCAAGCTGGCCGCTGCCTCGGCGATCTGGCTGACGTCCCGCCCGTTCACCATCAGTCCGGTGTGGTCGGGTCGGAGCGTCTCCGGGGCGCCGCCGGAACGCCCTGCGATCACCGGCAACCCGCTGGCCTGCGCTTCGAGGAAGACAATCCCAAGCCCCTCGACGTCCAACCCGGCACCGCGGGTGCGGCACGGCATGGCGAACACATCGCCGGCTGCGTAGAGCGCCGGCAGGTCGGACCAGGGCACACCGCCGGTGAACACCACCCGGTCGGCCACCCCGAGATGTGTTGCGATGCCCCGCAACCGCCGTGCGTCGGGACCGTCACCCACGATCATCAGGACGACATCGGGGATCCTCGTGCGGACCGCGGGCAGCGCGCGGATGAGGGCGTCCTGGCCCTTGCGGGCCACCAACCGCGACACGCACAGCAGCACCCGCGAGCCGCGCAGCCCGTAGGCGTCGCGCATCCTGCTCCTGGCCACCGGATCCGGCCAGAAGGTGCTGGTCCGCACCCCCGGCGGCAGGTACTCGAGGACCGCCATCGGGCCGAGCGCAGGCGCGATCCGGCTGCGGGCGTACTTGCTGACGAACGTCAGGACATCGTTGGTTCGACCGATTCGGCTCAGCGCCCATCGTGGTCCGGGCAGCATCGACCAACCCACCTCGTGCCCGTGTGTGCACGCCACGGTCCGCACGATGCCCTCGGCACGCAGGCGCGGAGTCATCAAGCTCAGCGGAGCAGCTGCGCCGTACCAGACCGCCTGGATCCGATGCTCACGGATCAACTCGATGGCCCGCCGGCGCACCTTTTCACTTGGCAACATCAACGAGCCAGGGTGCCGAAAAACCCGGAACTGTTGCTGCGCATCGAATTCCTTGTCCCCGACCCACGACGGCGCGTAGACGATCAGGTCGTCGGGCGGGAGTCGCTCGGCCAACGACTGCACGTAGGACTGGATGCCACCGGTCCGCGGCGGGAAGTCGTTCGTCACCAGCAATGTGCGCCGCACGGGGGTGGGATCCAACCCTTCTGCTGGGAGCGAGGCCCCCCGAGCATGACAGATCGCCGCTGCGTCCCCGGGCAGGTCCGCATCGGCGATCTGGGTGGAGCAATCAGAGATCTGAGCTGGGCGTCCAGGGGTGAGCGATCAGGGGTGAGCGATCAGGGGTGAGCGATCACAGCTGGTACACGGGAACGGGGTCAGCCCACCCGGTGCCCGACCGGATTCGGACCGGCGCCGCTCACCGAGGTGATGTACACCGGGCGCGATTCGGTCGACGCGTGGATGACCTGACCACCGCCGATGTACATCGCGACGTGGCTGACCGGCGAGTAGTAGGTCACCAGGTCACCGGGCTGTAGCGCGCTCAGCGGCACTACGGGGAGCCCGCCCTGGCCGCTGGATGTCCGGGGAATCGAGACCCCGGCCTGCGCCCACGCCCACGACGTGAGCCCGGAGCAGTCGAAGGAGCTGGGACCGGCGGCGCCGTAGACGTAGCTGGCGCCCTCCTTGGAGAGCGCGGCCGCGACCGCGGTTGCTGCGGCGGAATTGCCCGAAGGGGCGGGTGCCGGGTCCCCGGCGGCAGGCTCGGCGGCGGATGCAGAATCGTTGCTTGCGGCGGCGGCCGGTGCCGCAGCCTCGGCCGGGGGCTGGACGGCATCCGTGCGCGAGCGGTTGGCCGCGGCCGGGGCAGCCGCCGCGGCCTCGTTGGCCGCTGCGTTTGCTTGTTCGGCGGCGGCGATGGCGGCCTGCCGTGCCTGCTCGGACAGCGAGTCGGCCAGCTGCCGGTAGTGCGCAGCCTCGGCATCCAACGCGCCCTTGCGCGCGGTGACGTCGGCGGTCGCCTGCTGGGTAGCCACCTGCGCGGCGTCCGCGTCGGACTTCGCCTTCTCGGCGGTGGCTTGCGCGGCGTCTGCGTCAGCCTTGGCCTGCTGCGCTGCCGCCTTCGCGGCCAGTGCTTCGTCCAGGGTCTGCTGGGTGTCCGCCGCGACCCGATCGAGAGAGGACACCTGGTCGAGGTAATCGTCCGCGGAGTCGGCGGTCAACAGCACGCTGAGCTGGTCCATCCGAGCGCCACGGAAACTCGCATTGGCGAAGGCGTTCAGCTTCTCCTGGAAGCTCGCAGAGGCCACATCGGCGGTGGTCGCCGTGGCCTGAGCGGCCTCGACGGCCTGCTTGGCCTGCGCGACCTGGCCCGCCGCCGCTGCGGCGGCGGTGGCGGCTGTCTGCTCGCTCTCCTGGGCGGAAAGGACCTGGTCGTTCAGCGCCTCTGCACGGTGAGAGCTGTCGAGCCACGCCTGCTGAGCCTCATCGGAGGTGACGGGATTGGTCGGATCGGCCCCCGCCGGCATGGCAGCGAGCAGGCTCAGACCCAGCGCCGCGACGGTTCCGGCGATCATGATCTTGAAGCGATGCGGAGCGATCCGCTGGGTTGTCGAGCGCTCGCTGATATTGCACGTCGCCACGGCAGGCGTACCTTCCTCTAGCCGCCTACCGGGTTAGCTGACGGATTCGGGCCAGGAAGTAGCCCTACCCCTGGTGATCGGCGACGTTTCGCGCCGGTCCAGGGGATTCACCCCATTCAAGAAACCTGGTTCCCCGGTTCGACGCTTTCAATCACGTCGATTCGGCGGTGGCCCTGCCCGTACACCCGAATGGTGATCGCGATCCAAGGTCTCAGCCAGGTTACGAGACGGACACGCTTGAGTCCAGCGAGGGGGGGCAAGTTCGACGAATCGGTGACATTGCTCACCCGTACGTGCCAGCGGTTATCCCTTCGACCTGCACGGATATCTCAAACGGGTGGCACCGCTACGCTCGGTCACATCACGAACCAAAGGTAACAACTGTCGACGTCCAAACCGGACACCGTCGCCATCCGGATGGGCCCCCCCGTTCGGGGCATGAATACCGCGCTACTCACCCTTTCAGCGGCATCTGGCCCCTGCCACAGCCCGGATCAACACCCGGGCCAGGCGCCTCGTCATCAGCTCGCGAGACCTCTCGGCGCCCATTGACCCATCCGGCCCAGCGACTGACAACGCCGTCGCGATTCCGCCGGGAGCGCGTTAGCTGTATGCCACCGGCGCACCACCGTTTTGCTAACCAGGGCAGCGATCCACCGGTACATCACGGGTCCCGGCGATGGCTCACCCGGCCGCCCGTTTGCGATGGCTGTAGGTCGGCACCAGGCGCAGTGGCGGAACCAGGCCGGAATCGGCCAGCACCCCCAACGCGGCGCGCTCGGTCTCGTCCCATTCGACACCGTCCGGCGTCGAGCCCAGCAGCACCGTCACCACACACCCGCTGCAGGCCGGGCCTTGCACCGCACACTGATCGCAGTCCACGAGCATCGCTGACCACCTTTTCCTCGTTCCGGGCGCCCTGGCCGGTGGCCAGCGTCCGCTCTGGAGGCGGCGAAGGGCTCATCACCCGATGCCGCACCGCGGACGTTAGGTGAGACCACCGACAGCGCCCTTTGCGAGGAAGCAGGCAGAGGCGAGCCGGCAATGGCGAGCCGGCCGCGGTCAGCCGGCCGCGGTCAGCCGGCCGCGGTCAGAGCGCCGGCTGTCAACCGACGGCGGCGAGCAACACCGTCGACCCCGCGGTACGGGCGCCGTCCCGGCTCCCCGCTTCCACGATCTGCCGATCGGAACTGACCACGATCAACACCCGGCCGGCCGGTTCCGCACGCACCAGATCGCGGATCACGTCGTCGGCGATCACCCCTGGTGGCGAGAAGAGCACCCTGATGCCCCGGCCGGGCGGCCGCGCCGTAGTCACGGCGGCGCCGTCGAACACGACCGTGACCTCGGCAGAGGTGCGCGCGGCGAGCGCCGCCAGCGTCCGGATCAGTCGGTCGCGCTGTTCGGCCAGGGAGAGTTCGGGATAGCCGGTCTTGGTGACGTTGTAGCCGTCCACGATCAGATGGGCACCAGGCAATCCCAACCACGCGCTCAGCCGAGAGGGGTCGGCCGTCCGTTCGCCGCCCGGGAGGGTCCGGGCGAGCCGCGCCGCGACGACGTCGGCCGGGTCGTCGCCACCGCCGAGCAGATCCCATTCCCGGCGCAGCCCGGTCGCTGCGCCTTCCAGCGCGCCGAGCAGCAACTCGATGCGTCGATCCGAGACCGCCCGGCGGTCGGTGCTGGCCTCGCGCATCCTGCTGACCTGCTCCTGTGCGGCGTCCGCGCGAACGGCTTCCGTTTCCGCCCGCTGCCGCCACGCCGCCGTCTGGGTCCTCACGCGGTCGAGCTCGGCGGTGAGTGCAGTGATCCGTTCGGCCGCCAGGCTGGCGCCCGCATCCACCTCCTGCTGCAGTTCACGCAGGCGGGTGCCCTGATCGCGCAGCCGCTGCCGCAGTCGTTCGGTGTCCGCCATCGCCTGTGCATCCGGTGCACCCTGCCTGCGGGCGGATTCCAGTTCGGCGGTCAACCGCTGCGACTGCGATGTCAGCTTCCGCACGGTTCGCTCCAGCTCGGCGACCCGCGCTCGCGCGTCGTTGTCCCGAAGGGCGTCGGTGGCCGCATCGATCAGTTCCTGTTCGTCCGGCGACCGCAGCAGGTAGGCACGGGCCGCCGCCGACACGACGCCGACGTCATCCGACGCGTTCGCTGCGTGTTCGGCGACCAACGCACGGAAGGCGGTGTCGTTCTGCACGGCCTGGCCGAGCCCGGCGGCCGCCAATCGGGCCCGTTTGGCCGGCGCGAATCGAGCGACCCGGGCCAGGGATGTCGGGATGTCGATCGGCCGTGCCGAGCTGAGCACCTCCGCAGCCCAGCCAATGATCTTGAGCCGCACCGCGTCCGGGAGCCCCGTCACCGGTCTCGGCTCTGGGGCGGGGTCCGATGTCGGCTCCGGCGCGGGCTGCGGTGTCGACTCCGCAAGCCCGTCCGAACCGTCTGACCCATCCGCCACTTCGGTGGCATGCGAATCGTCCGATGACGCGGCGCCGTCCGCCGCCGGATCTCCATTGGCAGCGCGCCGAACGTCAGGTTCGACCCGGTCAGGGGTCATCGACTCGGGTGCGAGGATGTCGCCCGCACTCGTCACCGCACCCGACCTCACGTTGCCACTGTCTCCTGTTTGCGACTGTCCCTTCGCCCGTCCCTGCCATGGTGCCTCACGGTCATCCGCCAAGGCGCCGTGGAGATCAGCGTCACCCCAGGTCGGCGCGTCGCGAACAGGACTGTCGGACATGCGTTCTAACGTCACCGACATGCCCGTCTTCACCGATGAGCGCCCGTTCGGCGGGGCCAGCCACGACCAATCGGACCGTGCGACTGATCTCGGCTGGGCGACGTCGCGGCACGGGTGGGTTCAGCGCAAGGGACACGTGCCAGGGTGGCCGTTGCCGGATCTGTCCGCCGACCGCGGCACCGGCCTGACCAGCCAGCGCAGCTTCGACGAACTGGGCGATCCGTTGCGCGAGATCACCTTCGTGGTGGTCGATCTGGAAACCACCGGCGGCTCGTCACGGACGGAGGCGATCACCGAGATCGGCGCCGTGAAGGTCCGCGGGGGCGAGGTGCTCGGTGAATTCGCCACGCTCGTCGACCCCGGTCGCTCCATCCCCCCACAGATCACCATGCTGACCGGGATCACCGACGCAATGGTGTTCGACGCCCCGCGCATCGGTGCCGTACTCCCCTCGTTCCTGGAGTTCATCCGCGGCTCGGTACTGGTCGCGCACAATGCCGGGTTCGACGTCGGATTCCTGCGCGCCGCCTGCAGTCAACTCGACATGCCCTGGCCGAAACCAGCGGTGGTGGACACGGTGCGATTGGCGCGGCGGGTGCTCAGTAGGGCCGAGGCGCCGAGTGTCCGGCTGTCCGCGTTGGCGCCGTTGCTGGGAGCGCGGGTGGCCCCGGATCACCGGGCGCTCACCGACGCCCGGGCAACCGTCGACGTGCTGCACGCCTTGTTCGAGCGTCTCGGCACGCTGGGCGTGCACAGCCTGTCCGAGCTCCAGGACGCCAGCCGGGACGTCTCCCCCGCCCGGCGCCGCAAGCGCCGGCTCGCCGACCACCTGCCACCCACGCCGGGCGTCTACCTGTTCCGCGGGCCGTCGAACGAGGTGCTGTACGTGGGCACGTCGGGCAACCTGCACCAACGGGTCCGGTCGTATTTCTCGGCCGCCGAGACCAGGGGCCGGGTCAGGCAGATGGTGATGCTCGCCGAGCGGGTGGACCACGTCGAGTGCGCGCATGTGCTGGAGGCCGAAGTGCGCGAGCAGCGGCTGATCGCCGCTCACCAACCGCCGTACAACCGGCGCTCGCGGACGCCATTGCGGCTGCATTGGCTGGTGGCCACCGATGAGGCGTTCCCGCGGTTGAGTCTGGTCCGCACACCACCGGCGACGACCCCGGTCTGCTTGGGGCCGTTCACCTCTCGGTCAGCGGCGATCACCGCGATGGAGGCCGTGCAGGACGCGGTCCCGATCCGCCGGTGCACGATTCGCATCCGGCGGCTGAACCCGGACGGCAGTCCTTGCGCTCTCGCCGAGCTCGGCCGTTGCGGTGCGCCGTGCTCTGGTGCGGAGAACGCCGACAGCTACCACGTTCACGTCGACCGGATCGCCGAACTGGTGGACGGCAGGTCCGACGAGCTGCTGGGACTGCTCAAGGAGCGACTGCTCAGAGTCGCCAGGGAAGGGCGGTTCGACCAGGCCGCGGTGCTGCGTGATCGACTGGCCGTGCTCGCCGAAGCGCTGGATCGCCGGCAGCGGCTCGGGGCGTTGGCCGGGATCGCCGAAATGGTGGTGGCCCGGCCGGATGATCGCGGCGGGTGGGATCTGACGGTGATCAGGCACGGGCGGCTGGCCGCGGCCGGGCGGGCCCGCCGTGGGGTCAATCCGATGCCGGTGGTCGATCTGCTGGTGGCGTCGGCGGAGACGGTGCTGCCCGGTCGCGGACCGCTGCCCGCCGCCTCCCCGGAGGAAACCGCGACCCTGCTGCGCTGGATTGAGCGACCGGGATCCCGACTGGTACTGACCTCGCAGCCGTGGTGCAGTCCGGTGGGAGGCGCCGGTCGCTGGCGGCCGTACATGCGCGCCGCCGGCATGGCACGAGGCCGGTGGGCGGGCGGGGCATGACCTCGCCGACCATGATCCGGCGCAGGCGTGCCTGGGTCGGGGAATAGCATCGGGACCCAGGATCACAGCGCGAGACCGCCACAACCGCAAGCACCAGTGAACGCACGACAAGCAACCGCACGACAAGCAACCGCACGACACGCAACCGCACGACACGCAACCGCACGACAAGCAACCGCTCGACAAGCAACCGCTCGACAAGCAACCGACGTTCAACAGGAAGGCCCGGGCCATGGTGACGGCGATCGTGCTCATCGATGTGGAGGCCGACCGGATCACCGAGGCGGCCCAGCAGATCGCCGACCTACCCGGCGTCGACCAGGTCTATTCCTGCGCCGGCGACGTCGACCTGGTAGCCATCACCCGGGTCGCGGACCACGAGGCGATCGCGGAGCTGGTGCCGGGCCACATCTCCAAGGTGGAGGGGGTGCTGCGCACCGTCACCCACATCGCCTTCCGGTCCTACTCCCAGCGCGACGCCGACGACGCGTTCTCGATCGGCATGCAGGCCTGACGACGACCGACGACGGAGCCGGGGTTTGCGGACCGCCGCACTTCAACGCGGTACTGCCGCCCAGCGAGACTCTTAACCTCCAGATGAGGGTTAGACCTGCACCAACCATGCGCGATTTCCTCGGGCTTCCACGCAGGTACCGCTGCCTTCGCTGATCTTTTGCACCTCGCGCCGTGGATACGCGTACGAAAATCACGGCATACCGCCCGAATCCGGCGCAATGAGGTGGATTTCGTCCGCGCACCTGATTCAGAACGTGCTGATGATCAGCGCATCCCTGCGGGCAAGTCCACAACAGCCGCCGCGGACCCCGTGGAGCCGCGGACCCCGTGGACCCGCGGACCCCGTGGACCCGCGGACCCCGTGGACCCGTGGACCCGTGGACCCGTGGACCCGTGGAGCCCGTGGAGCCCGTGGACCCGTGGAGCCGGCACACGATCAGTCGGCAGCCAGGCGCCGGCCGGCCGCGACCCACCGGTCCAGCACATCCGCCGCCGCACCGGAGTCCAGCGCCGCGCCGGCG
>JBBQJM010000146.1:0-8750 GCA_038325895.1 Mycobacteriales bacterium | reverse complement strand
AGGTCCAGCGCCGTCTGCACGGTCCAGGTGCCGGTGCCCTTCATCCCCGCCGCGTCCAGCACCACGTCCACGAATGGCTTGCCGGTCGCCGCATCCACCTGCGCCAACACCTCGGCGGTGATCTCGATCAGGAACGAATCCAGATCGCCCTTGTACCACTCGCCGAAGATCTCCCCGTTCTCCGCCGGCGACAGCCCGGCGCCGCGGCGCAGCAGGTCGTAGGCCTCCGCGATGTGCTGCATGTCCGCATATTCGATGCCGTTGTGCACCATCTTCACGAAATGCCCGGCACCGTCGGTGCCGATGTGCGTACAACAGGGCACCCCATCGACGTGCGCGGAGATCTTCTCCAGGATCGGGCCGAGCGATTCGTAGGACTT
The DNA here is from genome assembly GCA_038325895.1 of Mycobacteriales bacterium. GTDB lineage: Bacteria > Actinomycetota > Actinomycetes > Mycobacteriales > Nakamurellaceae > Nakamurella. The sequence goes on along the minus strand of JBBQJM010000146.1, from coordinate 8,370 downwards.
CGCCGAGCCCCCCGGCATGATCGACGGGCCGTTCAGGGCGCCCTCCTCGCCGCCGGACACCCCGCACCCGACGAAGTGAATCCCCTTCTCCTGCAACGCCGCCTGCCGTCGTCGGGTGTCTTCGAACCTGGCGTTACCACCGTCGATGATGATGTCGCCGGGCTCCACCAGCTCGGCCAGCTCGTCGATCACCGCGTCCGTCGGCCCGCCGGCCTTCACCATGATCAGGATCTTGCGCGGCACCGCCAGTGAGGCCACGAAATCCGCCGACGACTCCGACGGGACGAACGCGCCGTCCGATCCGTGTTCATCGATGAGCGCCGTGGTCTTGGCATACGACCGGTTGTGCACCGCCGTCACGACGCCCTTCCTGGCGAAATTGCGGGCCAGGTTGGAGCCCATCACTGCCAGGCCGGTGACGCCGATCTCGGCCTTGGGTTGGGTCGCGGGGTCGCTCATGGTGCCTCCGGCAGCGTGAGGGGACGAGGCCCTAGCTTCGCGCACCGGCATCGAGCGCGCGCGCCGGGGTCAGGCCAGGGCCGCCTTGACCGCCGTCGAAATCCGTGAACCGTCCGCCCGGCCATCCGCCCTGGCCTGAACGGCCTTGATGACCTGGCCCATCTGGCGCATCGTCAGCGGTGCCCCGAGTTCGGCCGCAACACCGTCGACCGCCTCGGCGACCAGCGCGCCCAGTTGCTCGTCGGTCAGCGGCGTCGGCAGGTACGCGGACAACACCGCGGCCTCGGCACGTTCCTTCTCGGCCAGTTCGGCCCGGCCGGCGCCGGCGAACGCTTCGGCCGCCTCGGCGCGTTTGCGAACCTCCTTGGCCAGCACCGCGGTGACCTCCTGGTCGGTCAATTCCTTGGCGGTGGTCCCGGCAACCTCGGCGTTCGTCACCGCGGCCAGCGCCATCCGCAGGGTGCCGGTCGTCAGCGGGTCGCGGGCCTTCATAGCCGCGGTGAGGTCTGCCCGCAGCCGGGCCTTCATTGCCGGGGTGGGACCGCCTTCAGCGGCGGAAGTGGTGTCGGTCATCGCTCTCCGATCTGAGTCGTCGGCGTCCATGGGTGGTCGGTGTCCATGAGTCGTCGGTGTCACTGTGCCTGGCCGGCGGCCTCGACGCCTCCGCGACCCCGGGCTTCCCCGGGATCCTCAGCCGCGCATCACACCCTTGACAGTCCAAGCTAGTGCCTATAGCTTTTCAGCTATGTTCAACAGCCACGCATCCGTCAACTCGTCATCCCCATCGACATCGGACGGCGACACCCTCTTCCTTGACCGCGGAACGGGCCGAATTGCCTACGACCTGTCCGGCACCGGCCCGTTGATCATCGGTGTGCCCGGCATGGGGGACCTGCGCAGCACGTTCCGCCACCTCTCCCCCGCACTCGTCGCCGCTGGCTACCGGGTGGCGACGATGGACCTGCGGGGTCAGGGCGACAGCGACCTCAGCTTCGACGCGTTCGACGATCCGGCCGCGGCCTCCGACATTGTCGCGCTGGCAGAGCATCTCGGCGAGCCGGCGATGGTCATCGGGATCTCGATGGGCGCCGCCGCCGCGGTCATTGCGGCCGCCGAGCACCCGCAGGCGATCCGTGGCCTGGTGCTGATGGGCCCGTTCGTCCGTGACCTGCCGTCGTCGGCAGTGCAGCGCTGGATGATGCGGGCCGTCATGGGCGGGCCGTGGGCGCGCCGGGCGTGGCTGGCCTACTTCCCGACGTTCTATCCCACCCGACGCGGCGCGGATTTCGTCGAGCACAAGCATCGGATCGCCCGAGCACTGGCCCGCCCCGGCTACACCCGCGCGTTCCGGGCCGTCACCAAGACCTCCCATGCCCCCTCGGAAGCGGCGCTGGACCGGGTACAGGGCCCGGTGCTGGTGGTGATGGGGACCAAGGACCCCGACTTCCCCGACCAGCAGGCCGAGGCCGCGATGATCGCCGACCGGCTGCACGGCCGATACGAGATGATCACCGATGCGGGTCACTACCCGCAGGCCGAGTTCCCGGAGCTGACGTCGCCCGCCGTGCTGGACTTCGCCCGCCGGCTCGACGGCCCCGCCGATGCCTAGGGCCGGACTCAACAGAGCGGTCATCGCCGCGGCCGGCGCCGACCTCGCTGACGAGATCGGTTGGCAGGAAATCACTCTGGCCGCGGTGGCGGCACGATTCGGGGTGCGGCAGCCCAGCCTGTACAAGCACGTGGCCGGACTGGCCGAGCTGCGCCGGGACGTCTCGGTGCTGGCCGGCCGCGAGCTGCACGCGGAGCTGACGAACGCCGCCGTCGGCCGGTCCGGCTCGGACGCGCTGCACGCCATGGCCGATGCCTACCGCACCTACGCCAAGAAGCGCCCCGGTCGCTACGCCGCCAGCGTCATCGCCCCCGCTCCCGGTGACACCGAGCACGAGCAAGTCGCGGGCGGCATTCTGGTGACCGTCGAGGCCGTGCTGGGCGGGTACGACCTGGCCGGTGACGACGAGATCCACGCCATCCGCGCGCTGCGGGCGCTGATGCACGGGTTCGTCACGCTGGAGCAGGCCGGCGGGTTCGCCCTTCCGCAGGACCTGGACGAGAGCTACCGGCGGATGATCGACGGCCTCTCCGGGTCCTTGCCCCGCCGCTGACCGGCGGCCGCGGCGTACACCACCCTGCGGGCCAGACCATGCCGGGCGGCCACCACATCGACCGCGTCCCGGCGTGACGCACCGCCAGTGACCAGCTCCGCGACCGCGGCGGCCAGATCCTCATCGCTGGCCTGGGAGACGGATCCGACCGCCCCGGCCACCACCAACGTCACCTCACCCCGCACGCCGTCCGCGACGACCGCCGCCAGCTCGGCCAGCGATCCCCTGACCACCTGCTCGTAGGTCTTCGTCAGCTCCCGGCACAGCGCTGCCGGCCGGTCGGCGCCGAAGGCCACCACCATCGCCTCCACCGTCTCGGCCAGCCGGTGCACGGATTCGAAGAAGATCATCGTCCGGGACTCCCCGGCCAACCGCGCCAGCGCCCTGGCGCGTTCACCGGACTTGCGCGGCAGGAATCCCTCGAAGCAGAAGCGGTCGGACGGCAGGCCGGAGAGCGCCAGCGCGGTAATCGCCGCCGACGGACCCGGCACCGACGTCACCAGCAGCCCGGCCGCCGCCGCCGCGGCGACCAGCCGATACCCGGGATCGGAGACGGACGGCATCCCGGCATCGGTGACGAGAACGACGGTGTCCCCGCCGGCGATGCGCTCGAGCAGCGCCGGGATGCGGGCCTGCTCGACGGCCTCGTAGTAGGAGATCACCGAACCGGTGACGTGGACGCCAAGATCGGCGGCCAACCGGTGCAGCCGCCGGGTGTCCTCCGCCGCGACGACGTCGGCGGAGGCCAGCACCTCGCGGAGCCCGGCGGACGCGTCGGAAACCCGGCCGAGCGGAGTTCCGGCCAACACGAGCCGACCGGCCTTCACGTCCGCTGTCATCACGTCACCCTACGATCGACGCCATGCCCGTCCTGTCCGCTGTCGCCGATCGCGACGACCCGGCGGACGGCCCACTCGACTCTGCCGTCATCACCGCGCCCGGGACGATCGCCGCCACCACCGACACCGAAACCGATGAGGGCAGGCCCGACCCGGCCGCGGACGTGGTGCCGATCGGCGAGGTACCGGCGATCGTCGCCCCGATCAGGCCTCAACGCCGGATGCTGCCCCCGCCACCCGATGACCGTGCCCGCGGCTGGCTCGTCACGGTGATCATCACCGCCATCGCCGCGGTGGTGCGGTTCGCCGGAATCGGCACGTACTCCGACGGTGGCACTCCGCTGTTCGACGGCAAGTACTACGCCATCCAGGCGGCAGAGGTGCTGCGAAACGGCGGCGTCGAGGACAACCAGGGTTTCGGGGTCGTCGTCCATCCGCCGTTCGGCAAGCAGCTGATCGCCATCGGCGAGTGGCTGGTCGGCTACAACCCCACCGGTTGGCGGCTGGCATCCATGGTCGCCGGTGTGGTCAGCGTGTGGTTGATCATCAGGGTGACCCGGCGGATGACCAGGTCGACGCTGCTCGGCGGGATCGCCGGCGTGCTGCTGATCTGCGACGGGGTCAGCCATGTGATGGCCCGCACCGCCCTGCTGGACGTGTTCGAAGAAGTGTTCGTGCTGGCCGCGTTCGCGTGCATCATCGCCGACCGGGACCAGGTCAGGGCAAGGCTGGCGGCAGCGCTGTCGGACGGATCGCTGCCCGGGTACAGGTCCGGCATCGCGCTGGGTGCGCGCTGGTGGCGTTTCGCTGCCGGTGTGTTCCTCGGGCTGACCACCGCGGTCAAATGGTCCGGCGCGTACTGGATCATCGCGTTCTTCGCGATGGTGCTGATCTGGGACTACTGCGCGCGCCGCGAGGTCGGCATCCGCCGGCCGATCTGGGCCACCGCCCGCCGGGACCTGCTGCCGAACATTTGGTCGCTGACGATCGTGCCGACCCTGGTCTACATCGCCAGCTGGTGGGCGTGGTTCGCCTCCGAGACCGCCTGGCCGCGGCACACCCTGGTCGCGGTCCCGTCGAACCGCAGCGACTGGAAGAGCGGCCTGCTGTACGACCTGGCGTCCACCTGGTCCAACGAGCTGTGGCAGTGGACGTGGAAGATGCTCGACTTCCACTCCCACCTGTTGACCCCGACAGACCCGGCGCAGCGCCACCCGTGGGAGTCCAAGCCGTGGACCTGGCCACTGGGCACGCGGCCGGTGCTGTATTTCGTGCAGGGACCGACCACCGGCTGCGGTGACGGCCGGACCGACTGCGTCCAACGGATCTTCCTGATCGGCACTCCTGCCCTGTGGTGGCTCTCGCTGTTCGTGCTGGTCTGGGCGTTGTGGAAGGCGGTCGGCCGGCTCGACTGGCGGTACGCGGCGGTGCTGGTGGGCTACGGCGCGGGCTACCTGCCCTGGTTCACCAACCTGGACCGGCAGATGTACTTCTTCTACGCCACGCCGCTGGCCCCGTTTCTGGTCATCGGGATCACCCTGGTGCTCGGCGACATACTCGGGCCGGCGAAGGTCGGCGTGGAACGACGGCTGACGTCGGTGGCCGTGGTGGCCATCTACGTCGGGCTGGTGGTCGCCAACTTCATCTGGCTCTGGCCGGTGCTGGCGGGGGAACCGATCACCCCGGACCAGCTGCGGATGGAGATCTGGCTGCCGTCCTGGGGATGATCGATGATGGCATGGACCGGCGATTCCGGACCGGCACGAGAGCCTGAACGCTGCCCTGGCCGGGCTGGTTCGCCGTTCGTTTGCGGCCATTCGGGATCGGGTATAGCCACTGGCGGAACCGAGGCTGTCCCGCCCGGAACAACCCGTGATGAGCGGGTATAGGGTCGTGACTGCTCTGCGTGGAGTCCGCGTCGGCGTCGCCGTGGCGGCGTCCGCCCGGACGAAACGCGCCCCGATCTTGGATCATTCGCAGAGTCGAAGGAGACCGCATGGCTCAGTACACGCTGCCGGACCTGCCGTACGACTACGGTGCGCTGGAGCCCCATATCTCTGGGCAGATCATGGAACTGCACCACAGCAAGCACCACGCCGCGTACGTCGCCGGCGCGAACACCACCCTGGACCAGCTGGCCGAGGCCCGTGACAAGGACTCCTTCGGGTCCATCAACGGCCTGGAGAAGAGCCTGGCGTTCCACCTCGGTGGGCACATAAACCACTCGGTGTTCTGGCCCAACCTCTCTCCATCGGGCGGGGACAAGCCGGACGGCGAACTGGGCGCGGCGATCGACGAGTTCTTCGGTTCGTTCGACGGCTTCAAACGGCAGTTCACCGCCAACGCCAATGCCATTCAGGGTTCAGGGTGGTCCATCCTGGCCTGGGACACCCTCGGTCAGCGGTTGAACGTGCTGCAGTTGTTCGACCAGCAGGGCAACCTGCCCGCGGCGCAGATCCCGATCGTGCTGCTGGACATGTGGGAGCACGCCTTCTACCTGCAGTACAAGAACGTCAAGGCCGACTACGTCAAGGCCTGGTGGAGCGTCGTCAACTGGGCGGACGCCACCGCGCGGTTCACCGCGGCCCGTGACAAGACCGGTGGTCTGATCATCCTCTAGCGGGGTGTGCTGCCGGCCGATTGCCTGTACCGCAACGTTTCTCGAGTAGCCCCCCCGGTCGGTGACCGGGGGGCCTACTTGAGCGACCCCGTCCCGGCGCGGATCAAAGTGGTCAGCGCGGACAAACGTCGCGGTTGTGGGACTCGAGTGACGCGAGTCACCCTTTTCATCCGCGCTGTGCACTTTGATCCGCGCCGTCAAGTGGGCCATAGGGCAGGGGTGCGGGTGGCTGGCGGGGCATGCCGAGCCGCGCGGCCAGCCGGAGCGCGTCGTAGGGGGCGTGGGCCTGACCGTCGTTGTCGAAGTAGACCTGGACATCCCGGACCCCCGGATCCGCCGCCCATCCCGCCACCCGATCTGCCCACCAGGCGATTCCCTGGTCGGTATAACCGCTGGCGTACATCTCCTGATCGCCGTGCAATCGCACGTACACCAGCTCTGAGGTGACCTCGTCGACCCAGGTGAAGCGCCCCGCCGTGTCGGCCACCACGAGTGCCACCGCGTACTCGCGGCAGAGCTGCGCGAAATCACCGGTGGCGAAGGAATCGTGTCGCACTTCGACGGCGTGGCGGAGCGGCACATCCTCGGCCGCGGTACAGACCGGCTCTTCGCCGAACCGCTTCGTCAGCCGGTCGTCACAGCCCCGCGCGATCTCGGCGGCCTGCCCCGTGGAGGCCGGCAGCAGTTGGAAGAAGTCGGTCATCCGGGATCGGTCGTACGGGAGGATCGGCGGCAATTGCCACAGCAGCGGACCCAGCTTCGGGCCGAGGGCGAGCACGCCGGAGGCCAGGAAGTTGGCCAGCGCGCTGTCGATGTCTCCGAGTTTCTTCATGTGCGTGATGTAGCGGGAGCCCTTCACCGCGAAGGTGAAGCAGTCCGGCGCGGTGTCCCGCCAACGGACGAAGCTGCTCGGTCGCTGCAACGAGTAGAACGAGCCGTTGATCTCCAGTGCATCGAAGGTGTGTGACGCGAACTCCAGTTCCCGGCGCTGGGTCAGTCCCCGCGGATAGAACACCTGACGCCAGTGCGGGTAGTTCCAGCCGGACAAACCGATCCGGATCCGTGCGCTCACGGCTGGAGCGTCACTGGTCCGGACCGGACCAGGGCGACAGCTCCGTACGGTCCGCGAGGGCGGACTCGACCCTGGCGACCTTGCCGTCCAGTTCCCCCGTGTGCCCCGGCCGGATGTCGGCCTTCAGTACCAGCGACACCCGGCTGCCGTAGCGGCCGACGACCTCGCAGGCGCGTTTGACCACCCGCATGCACTCATCCCAATCGCCCTCGACGGTGGTGAACATGGAATCGGTCCGGTTGGGCAGCCCCGACTCACGTACCACTCTCACTGCCTCGGCGACAGCCGCGGAGACTGATCCGGTGGGGTCGGCCTCGGATAGTTCACCCACGCCTGACGGTGCTACGGAGAAGGCGATCAGCATGCGTCCACCGTATCGGGGGCTTCGCTGCCGTAACGGGCCGCGGCCGGCGCTCGCATCACGCCGCAGGCTCGGCCTCCTGACTGTCGGACGTCTTCGACATACTCCTGGCCATGGGGAAGAACAATCAGCAGCGCAGAGCGGCCAAGCGTCGTCGGCGGGCTGCCAGCAGCGCTGCCGGACGCCGTGAACCGAACCAGGCCGCTGACGAACGCCGGGCGGATGCGGGGGAAGGTGCGGGGGAACGAGCACCAGAGGGGGACGCCCGGGAGGCCACCGCACGCTTGCTGGCGGCCGGCGCCGACGCGGCTTTCGGCGACAACGCGGACGAGGCTGCGCTGGACCAGGCCGTGCAATCGATCGTCATCCGGTCAGCGTCCGAGCCGACCCATCTCGCTGCCGCGGTGGCGACCGACTGGTTGCTGCAACTGACCGGGACGCTGTGGGAAAATGGCTGGCAACCAATGGATCTCGCGCATATTGTACGGCGGCATCAAGGTGCCCGCGGGGCCTTGATGATCGTCGCGGTGATCGGTCAACAGCACGTCCGGGCGGGCTTGGCCGACCATGCGCCGGCCGAGTGGATTGCCCAGCTGGAATCTCTCGGTACCCGCAGCGGTGCTCGGTCCACGGCCGGTCCGCCGGCCACGTCCGACTGGCTGATCACCTCCTGGTTCGCGGGTCGGGGGATCCCGGTCTGGGACGGCTGGCGCGACGTCCTGCGGTTGATCGGGCAGCTGCAGACCCTCCGCAGATTGGCACCGGTGGGGCCACCGCCGTCCGCGTGGACGGGAACAGCGTCGTCCGTCGGCGCCGCGAGGACCCGACGGACGGCATCGGCAGTTCGGCAGGGACGG
>JBBQJM010000145.1:0-8774 GCA_038325895.1 Mycobacteriales bacterium | reverse complement strand
GTCCCTGCTCGATGCGTATGTCTCCTCGGGCGGGTCGTACCGCGAGGTTGTCATGGCGGGGGTCGGGCACTCGCCGCACATCGAGGCCACCGGCGAGTTCTGCGCCCTCCTGTCCGACCACCTCGCGACAAGCGTGCCGGCCTGACAAGACTCAGCACCGAGCGATCGGAGCCCAGCCGGGTTCGGCCGGATCGGGTCGGGTGCAGGCTCGGGCGAGGTTGCCGTTGATCAGGGCGAGTGCGCTGGTCACGTGCCCGGGCGCGGGATGCGGCGATCAACCACACGGGGGCGCGGGATGCGCTGATCAACCGCACCGCCGGCGCGGGATGCGCTGATCAACTGCACCGCCGGCGCGGGATGCGCTGATCAAGGCCACCTCGCATGACCGATTTGCCGGTTTCCGCGGTGCTTTTGATCAGCGCATACTGTGCCGCCGGTAGAGATGATCAGCGCATCGCCACCCGCGGCCCCGGCCGCCAGGCGGCACCCGGCGCCGCAGCCCCGGGTCCATCACACGAAACCACGCCGCCTATCCGTCACGCGACACCGCGCCGCAGCCCGCCAGCCGTCCATCACGCGACACCGCGCCGCAGCCCGCCGGCCGTCCATCGCGAGAACCGCGCCAGCCGTCCATCACGCGACACCGCGCCGCCTGTCCATCACGAGATACCGCGCCGGCCGTCCATCACGAGAAACACGACCGCAGCCCGCCGACTGTCCTCACTCGCACCTGCGGCCCCGCACCGGCCGGTCCCCGCCCGACCCGCGATCAGGTGAAGATGCTCACCCCACCCGGCCCGACGAGCAGGCCGACCACGATCAGCACGATGCCCCACAGCAGCTGCTTCCGGATGATCGCAAAGATGCCCGCCACCACCAGGACCACGGCCAGGATCCACAACAGCGTTGCCATCGACATTCTCCTTTGCTCGGGTTGACTTGCCATCAGTCCGTTCCCCGACCGGCGACCGCCGTAACCCGTTCGGCATCAGTTGACGAAACGACAACGACGCTAGGCTCGGACGTCGGTGTTTGGCCGCGCAAACCATCGGGTACCTCCCTAAGGTAGCCGTTGGCGGTCTTCGCCAGTGGCTCGCTCCGAAACTAGGAAGGGGTTCACCATGTCGATGGGGGACAAGATCAAGCACGCCGGCGAAGAGGCTGTTGGCAAGGTCAAAGAGGCCACCGGCAAGCTGACCGATAACGAGAGCCTCGAGGCGCGTGGCCAGGGCGATCAGGCCGAGGCCAACGTCAAGCAGGCCGGCGATGATGCCAAGGACGCCGCGAAGGACGTCTTCGGTCACTGACCCGAGCTAATCCGAGCCGATCGAATTGCTGTGAGAGGGCCGGGCCTGTTTCAAGGCCCGGCCCTTGGCGTTCGCCTTGGCGGCCACTCGGCGCACCAGCGGCCGGGGTGCCAACCGGCTGGTGATGTAGATCGCCTTGTAGAGCACCCCTGGGATCGACAGCGGCCGGTTGGCGCGCAGATCGGCCAGCGACGTCGCGACCAGGTGGTCCACGTCCACGTAGGCCCAGCCCGGCGTCCTGGACATGTCGATCTTCGCCCGCTGGTGGAATTCGGTCCTGACGAAACCCGGGCACAGCGCCTGCACCCGGACACCCGTCCCTCGCAGGGACATGGCCAAACCCTCGCTCAGTGAGACCACGAAGGACTTCGCCGCGCCGTACGTCGACCCGCGACCGGGTACCAAACCGGCCGTGGATGCCACGTTGATGATCCCGCCGTGGCCGCGCGCCACCATCGCCGGCAGCGCGGCGTGGGTCAGCACCATCACGCTGATCGCGTTCAACGACACCTCGCGCACCAGGTCCGCTTCCGCCGCCTGCAGGAAGTCCGTGCCCAAGCTGCTTCCCGCGTTGTTCACCAACAGGTCGATCGGCCGCGCTGTGTCGCGGAGCCGATCGGCGACGGCCGCACGCTCAGCGGGATCAGTCAGATCGGCGGTCATCGTCTCGACGTCCGGCGCGCCCAGTGACACCAACGCCACGCGCCGCTCCGCCAGCCGCTCCCCGTCCCGCGCCACGATCACCAACCGGTGACCGGCAGCCGCGAGCTGCCGGGCGAAGGCGTCGCCGATTCCCGAGGTTGCTCCGGTGACGAGCGCGGTGGGCATGGGCCAAACGGTAATCCAGCTCGTCCTGATGCGGTGATGCCGGCATACCCGCGTGCGGGCGATGATGAGGCAAAGTCCGGGTGGCAGTCCCAGCGGCGCTGTACGAGGGAGGTGTCATGGCGGCGGTTGACGATCTGTCCGAGCTGGTCGAGCGGGCCGCCGCAGCAGAGCGGGCCGCGCTGGCATCGAAATGGAAGGACCGCTCCGACGTCGAGGCCGTCAGCCGGCGGGTGCGGCGCGCCGTCGTCAATCAGAACGACGAGTTGCGCCGTGCGCCCGGCACCCGCGCCGACGCAATGTCCGATCGCTGGCGCGAGGTGCGGGAATCGGCGCTGAACCGGCCGGATCCGCCGGATACCGACGCGCCGCGCCAGAACCCGGTCACCCACGCCGACGCGGCCCGCGCCGAGGCCGATGCCACGACCGCGGTCGCCCTGGCGCGATTGGCCCTGACGGAGGCGCAACTCGCCGTGTTGCAAGCCCGGCTGGCGCGGATCGATGCTGGCGACGCCGAACCCGAGGCTGCCGCGATCGACGGCCACACCCCGCTGGCGGGCCGCAACGCGGTCAGCCGGCACGGGCCGGCTCTGGCCCACGGCCTGCGAGGCGAGATCTCCTACATCCTGCGACGCAAGCCCAGGTCGGTGGTCAAGAGCCTGGCCGTCACGCTGGCACTCGGCCTGGCCTACCTGGGCTTCCTCCGTCTGTTCGAATGGGACAAGGACCAGAAGTGGCTGCCGTACCTTGGCCTGTGGGTCATTTCCGTGGTGATGGGCGGCGCGGTCTGCATCAACGCGATGAGCTTCGATGCCATGCGGGTGCGCGCCGCCCTGGACAGCGGCGCACGGCTGTGGCACCTGCTGGTGATCAAGAACCTCGCCTTGCTCTGTCTCATTGCGCCGCTGGGTTTCCTGCTCAGCCTGCTGCTGGCCTGGCGGGCCGGCGAATGGGCCGCTCTCTTCAACGCGTGCGCGCTGACCATCAGTTTCATCCTGCTGTGGCTCGGCGTCGGCAACGTGCTGTCCATCGCGCTGCCGGTGCGCGACGAGCCGATCCGCAAACGTCGACAGACCGGCAGCCTCAAGCAGTTCGTCATCGCCTTCGCGGTGTCCTACGCGATCGGGTACCTGGTCAACTTCGCACTGGTGTTCCGGGTCTTCGCGGCTCAGGACCTCGCCCAGAGACTGGGCGAGACGATCATTCCCGTACTCCTGGTGGTGTTCAGCAGCCTGACCATGTGGTTCCTCTTGACGGTCCTCGCCGTCGCGCTCTCCCAACAGCCCAAGATGCGTCGCACTCTGCTGCGCGAGATCGCGGACTACACCTCGAACGCCGAGGCCCAGGCCTACGCCGCCGAGGCGGCGGCGGAAACGGCGTCGAAGGAATCGCCACCGTCGCCCCGTGCGGCGATCGGCTGACCGGACGACTTCGAGATCGAGGTGTTCGCCGGAGCCGTCGCGGGCGCGGTGATGGGCGGGGCCAGCGTCCCGAACGGTGGGATCGGTGGGATCGGCAACGCGGTGAAGGCCATCGAGCTGCTGGAACAAAGGCTCTTGGTGGTCATAGTTGGCACGTCACCCAGGATCTAGCCCGACGGCACGGGCCGGCGATGACGCACCGAGGCAAACCGGGCGAAGTCGCGGTCCAGCGTGACGACATCGCAGCCGTGCTCCACCGCGATCGCGCCGAGCACCGCGTCCGGCAGCAGATCACCGGTGGCGTCCGCCTCCTCGCAGAGTCTGCGCAGGACGTCGAGATGGCGGGGTCCCGGACTGGTGAGCAGGTGGTGCGGCTGGGCGCAAGTCGCGTCGACGAAGGCAAATGCCTCGTCGCGCGGGGTGGGCACCGCGAAGATCCGCCGGTTCGTCGCCAGACGCAGGAACGAACCCCACACCACTGTCGGGACGGTGAATTCATCGTCACCGGCGAGTAGTTCGTCGAACCATCCACGCACCTGTCCATGCACCGGGTGATCCGCGCGATGGGCCGCGAGCACCACGTTCACGTCGAGCAACAGCACTGTCAATGCCTCTGATCGAGGGCCAGGCCGTCATCAAGGGCCTCGTGCAGGGCCGCATTCGAGGACAGGTCGACTCCCGGTCGAGGCCCGGTTCCACCGCAGAAAACCGGCACCACCGGCCGGTCTCCGTCTCGAGGAGTGTCGGACAATTCTCGTCGCAGCGCGGCCTCCACGACCTCGCCGAGCGTTTTGCCGGTTTCCCGCGCGCGGGCCTTGGCCGCATGAAGCAGTTCGTCTGCGATCGAGACTGTGGTGCGCATGATGCACATCATACTGCATCACACGCATCACGCCGGAGGCAGTGGATCGCACACCCCGATCCGGCATCCTGGCCCTCCGGTGCGATCATGGCGCGCATGGACGCTGACGAGATACGGCGTATTTATCTGGACTTCATGGTCGAGCGAGGCCACGTCATCATCCCCCGCGCTCCACTCATCCCGCACAACGATCCGACCACGCTGTTCACCGGCAGCGGCATGCAGCCGCTGCTGCCCTACTTGCTGGGCCAGGACCATCCCGACGGGCACCGGCTGACGGACAGCCAGACCTGCCTGCGGGTGCAGGACATCGACGAAGTGGGCGACAACCGGCACACCACCTTTTTCGAGATGCTCGGGAATTGGAGCCTCGGAGACTATTTCAAGACCGAGCAACTCGCCCAGTTCTGGGAATTCCTGACGGAGCGGGTCGGGCTCGACCCGAATCGCATTTACGTCAGCTGTTTCAGCGGCGACTCGGTCAACGGCATCCCGAAGGACACGGAAAGCGGTGCGATCTGGACCGAACTGTTCGCCACCGCCGGAATCAGCGCCGATCAAGTGGACCTCGGCACCGAGAAGCACGGCGGCGAGGTCGGCTCGCAGGGGGCGCGAATCGCGTTCTACAGCAAGAAGAATTGGTGGTGCCGCGGCGGTAAAGCCGAGAACATGCCGGTTGGCGAACCGGGTGGACCGGATTCCGAGGTGTTTTACCTGTATCCGGCGATCGAGCACGACCCGGCGTATGGGCGGTATTGCCACCAGAATTGCGACTGCGGGCGGTTCATCGAGTTGGGCAATTCGGTGTTCATGGAATACAAGAAGACGGAGAGCGGCTTCGAGCCGCTGCCGCGGCGCAACGTCGATTACGGCGGCGGGCTGGCACGGATCGCGGCCGCCGCGATCGACAGTCCCGACGTGTACCGGATCAACCTGCTGTGGCCGATCGTCGCCCGGCTGGAGGAGCTGTCCGGGAAGTCCTACGAGATCGACACCGTCGCGATGCGGGTCATCTCCGACCATCTGCGCGGGGCGACGTTCCTCGCGGTCGACGGGGTGCGGCCGAGCAACAAGGAGCAGGGCTATGTGATGCGCCGACTGGTGCGCAGAGCCGTCCGCTACGCCTTCGACCTCGGCTTGGAACAGAACTTCTTCCCGCAGATCATCCCGACCGTGAGGCAGATGTACGCCGCGGACTACCCGGAGGTCGGCGAACGCGACGATGCGGTGATCGCCACCCTGGTCAAGGAGGAGCAGGCGTTCCGGCGCACCCTGCGCAAGGGGATCAAGCAGCTCAAGACCTACTCCGGGACGGGGGTGAGCGGCACCGAGCTGTTCACCCTGTACGACACCTACGGGTTCCCGGTCGAGCTCAGCACCGAGGAAGCCAAAAGGGCCGGGATCGCGGTGAGCCCGGAGTGGCGGGTGGAGTTCGACGACAAGATGGCCGAGCAACGCGCGCGATCGCAGGGTGCCAGCAAGATGCGGATCCAACCGCTCGCCACCGCCACAGACACTGCCACCGCCGCCGGCACCCTCACATGACCAACTACCCCGACCCGAACTCCCTGGACGACGACCGGATCCTGGCCCTGGAGCTGGTCAGGGCCACCGAGGCCGCCGCGGTGGCCGCCGCACGTTTCCTCGGGCGCGGTGACGAGAACCAGGTCGATGCGGCCGCCGTCGACGCCATGCGCCCCGTGCTGGGCACCATCCCGATGCGCGGCCTTGTGGTCATCGGCGAGGGCGAGAAGGACGACGCACCGATGTTGTACAGCGGCGAACACGTGGGAGGCGGCACCGGGCCGCGGGTGGATGTGGCGGTCGATCCGGTCGACGGCGCGGGCCTGACCGCCAAGAGCCTGCCGAACGCGCTGTCGGTCATCGCGCTTGCCGACCGAGGGGCGATGTTCGATCCCGGGCACTGCGTGTACATGGACAAGCTGGTCGTCGGTGCAGACCTGGCGCCGGCGGTGGACTTCAACGCTCCGTTCGAGGACACCCTGGCCACCATCGCCCGGATCCGGGCGAAGAGCGTCGCGGACGTCACCGTCGCGCTGCTGGACCGGCCACGTCACGTCGAGCTGGCCGACCGGATCCGCGCGGTCGGCGCACGGATCAAGTTCCTCATCGACGGCGACGTCGCTGGTGCGCTGATGGCGCTGCAACCCGAATCCGAGGTCGACGTGCTGGTCGGAATCGGCGGTACCCCGGAGGGCATCGTTGCGGCCTGCGCGACGGCCTGCATGGGCGGCGCGATGTTCGGCCAATTGGCGCCGCGGGACGAGGGCGAGCGGCGCCAGATCCTGGACGCCGGCCACGACCCGAATGCCGTGCTGACCACCGCCGACCTTGTCAAGGGCGAGAACGCCTACTTCGTCGCCACCGGCGTCACCGGCGGCGACGTCCTGGGCGGCGTGCGGTACTCCGCGGACCTGGCGGTCAGCCATTCGATCACCATGCGATCGCGCACCGGTGTGGTGCGGCTGATCGAGACGAGGCACCGGCTGAGCACCTCGACCATCGTGCTACCGCGAAGCTGAGCCCGCCGTGACCGGCACAGACACCACTGACCCGGCTGCGGCCGCCGCGTCGGAACCGCCGCCCGCCAGGCCCAGCAGATTCCGGGTGTGGCTGCTGGAAGGAATGATCGACCAGCGGGGCGAGCACCTCGGACCGGAGCAGCGGCCGTCACCGCAGCACGTCCCGCATTCCTGGTGGAAGGTGATGTGCCTGACCGGCGTGGACTACTTCTCCACGTTGGGCTACCAGCCGGGCATTGCGGCTCTGGCCGCCGGCCTGCTCTCGCCGCTGGCCACCATCGTGCTGGTCGTCCTCACCCTGTTCGGGGCACTGCCGGTGTACCGCAGGGTGGCCAGGGAGAGCTTCCGCGGGGAGGGCTCCATCGCCATGCTCGAGCGGCTGCTGCCCCGTTGGGTCGGCAAGTTGTTCGTGCTGGCCCTGCTCGGTTTCGCGGCGACCGACTTCCTGATCACCATGACGCTGTCGGCGGCGGACGCCACCGAGCACCTGGTCAGCAACCCGCTGGTGCCCGAGAGCTGGCACAACTACAACCTGCTGATCACCCTGGCGTTGCTGGCCCTGCTCGGCGGGGTGTTCCTGCGCGGATTCGCCGAGGCGATCGGTATCGCCGTGCTCCTGGTCGTGGTCTACCTCGCGCTCAACCTGGTGGTCGTGGTGGTCGGGCTCGAGCACGTCATCACTTCCCCCGTGCTGATCAGCGATTGGCGATCGGCGCTGACCACCAGCTACTCCAGCCCGTGGGTGATGGTCGGGATCGCCCTGCTGGTGTTCCCGAAGCTGGCGCTGGGCCTGTCCGGATTCGAAACCGGCGTCGCGGTGATGCCACAGATAGCAGGCGCAGACGGCGACTCGGAAGCACACCCAGAAGGAAGGATCCGCGGCACCCGGCGGCTGCTGACCACCGCCGCGGTGATCATGAGCGTCTTCCTGATCACCTCGTCGATCATCACCACGGTGCTCATCCCGCAGGACGAGTTCCAGCAGGGTGGTGAGGCGAACGGCCGCGCGCTGGCCTACCTGGCTCACGAGTACCTGGGCAACGGTTTCGGCAGTGTGTACGACATCTCGACGATCACCATCCTGTGGTTCGCGGGCGCATCCGCGATGGCCGGGCTGCTGAACCTGGTCCCCCGCTACCTGCCGCGCTACGGCATGGCCCCGGAATGGGCCAAGGCGGTGCGCCCGCTGGTGCTGGTGTTCGCGTTCGTGGCCTTCGCAGTCACCTGGTTCTTCGACGCCAACGTCGACGCGCAGAGCGGCGCGTACGCCACCGGCGTGCTGGTGCTGATGACGTCCGCCTCGATCGCGGTGACGCTGTCCGCGCGCCGGAAACGGCAGCGGGGCCAGTTCATTTCCTTTGCAGTGATCGCCGCCGTGTTCGTCTACACCACCATCGTCAACATCGTGGAGCGGCCGGACGGGGTGAAGATCGCCTCCCTGTTCATCCTGGCGATCATCGGAGTCTCGCTGGCGTCCAGGGTGGCCCGTTCCTTCGAGTTGCGGGTCAGCACCATCGTTCTCGACCAGCCGTCGGCGGCGTTCTTTGCGGGGATGGCCGGCCGGGAGATTCAGATCATCGCGCACGACCCGGACCGCGGCGGGGAACACACGCTGGGTTTCAAGGAACGCCAACAGCGCGCGGAGAACCACATCCCGTCCGAGGACACGGTGATCTTCCTGGAGGTCACGCTGTCCGACACCTCGGAATTCGCCACCGAACTGAACGTGCACGGCTGCTTCCGGCAGGGCCGGCGGGTGATGGAGATGACAAGCCCGGCCGTCGCCAAGTCGATCGGCGCGCTGCTGTTGCATCTG